>NZ_DBNGPQ010000048.1:0-233965 GCF_057122925.1 Umezawaea sp.
CCCGCGGCCGTGGGACATGGCGGCCGTGGTGATCGTCACGAACGGGACCACCCACCGCAGCCTCACCCCGCACCTCCCTCAGGACCTTCCAGTATCGAATGCCGCCTTCGCCGAGGCGAGAGGCGAACGGCCCAGCGGCGCTCCGCCCTCCGAGGCGGTGCGGAGCAGGACCACCGCGGACGCGCTGATCAGCAGGCCCAGCAGGGTGGTGGGGTGGACCGGCTGGTCGAACATCGGGGCTGCCCACAGGGCCGTGGTGGCCGGGGTCAGGTAGAGCAGGGTGCTGGCTCGGGTCGCGCCGTCGCGGGTCGCGACGAGGTAGTACAGGCCGTAGCTGCCGATGCCCGCGACGACCGCCCACGCCACGGCTGCCCAGAAGGCGGTGCTCGACGGGGGCGTGAGGTGGCCCGCGGTCGCGGTGGACGCGGTGAAGAAGACGGCCGTGAAGAGCGCCTGCACGGCCAGGGTCTGCCCGAGCGGCGGTGTGGGCCACCGCTGCTGGAACAGGGTGCCCGCGGTCAGGGCCAGCATCGCTCCCAGCGGCAGGAGCAGGGCCGCCGCGGTGACGCCCGCGCGCAGGTCGCCCACCGCGGTCAGCGCGACCCCGGCCGTGCCGAGCGCCAAGCCCACCAGGTGGCTCACCCGCAGGCGCCGTGCGTCGAGCAGCACGGCCGCGACGAGCACCAGCGCGGGTTGCAGCGAGGCGATGAGGGCGGAGGTGCCCGCGGGCACCCCGGCGGCAGCGGCCCAGAACACGCCGCCCAGGTAGAGGCACTGGCACAGCAGCGCCAGCACGGCCTGGCGCGCCCACTCCCGCCGGTCCGACCGGGCGGCGGCGCGGACGGCCCACGGGAGCAGGACGACGGCGGTGACCAGGCACCGCCACGCCAGGACGGTGTCCGGTGCCGCGTGCCGGGCACCGAGTTCGGCGCCGATGAAGCCCGAACTCCACACCACGACCAGGGCGGCGGCGCTGATCGTCGACACGGCCCTGGGACTGGGGAACTTGGTGACCATCGAGCCAGGTAACCATACCGGTTGGTATACTCGCAGTGCACCAACCCAGGAGGCGAACCGTGCTGCCCACGCTCACCAGGCTCGACGAGTCCACCCCCGCCGCGCTGCGCCCGGTGCTCCAACCGCTGCCACCGCTGACCAGCGCGGGAACGCGGCTGCTGGAGGCCGCCAGCACCCTGTTCTACGACCGCGGGGTGCGCGCCGTGGGCGTGGACCTGATCGCGGAGTCCGCGGGCACGACGAAGAAGACCCTCTACGACCGGTTCGGCTCCAAGGACGCCCTCGTCGCGCTGTACCTGCTGCGGCGGGCCCACCGCTGGCGCGAGCACCTGCTGGCCCGGCTCGCCGAGGTGGACGGGCCGGACCAGCGGGTGCTGCTGGTCTTCGACGTGCTGGAGACGTGGATGGGCACCCAGCGGCGCGGCTGCGCCTTCGTCAACGCCTACGCCGAACTCGGGGACGGCGACCACCCGGCCGTGCCCGTCGTCCGCGCGGAGAAGGCGTGGATGCGCACCCTCTTCGACACCCTCACCGGCGACCCGGCCCTGGGCGCCCACCTGCACCTGCTCTACGAGGGCACCCTCGTCGTCCTCACCGCGGGCGCCAACCCCCTGGCGGCGGAGGAGGCGCGCGGCGCGGTCCGGGTCGCGCTCGGCCGCGGCGCGTGACGCGCGGCGTCCGGGGCGGGGTCGCGCGGTGGGGTCACCGCACGTGCGGGGCGACCTCCCGCTGCCAGAAGGCGAAGAACTCCTCCTGCTCCGGGCCGATCTGCTGCACGTACACCTCGTCGTAGCCCGCGTCCGCGTACTCGCGCACGCTCTCCACGTACCGCTTCGGGTCCGGGCCCGCGGGCAGCACGTCGGCCACCATCCGCTCGGTCACGAGGGTCGACGCCTGCTCGAAGTGGCGGGGTGTCGGGAGGACCTGCGCGAGTTCGCCGGGCAGGTGCTCGTTGGGCCACAGGCGCAGCGCCGTCCGCACGCCCTCGGCCTCGGTCGCGGCGTGGCAGACCTTGAACCCGCCCTGCGCGGGCCCCTTCCCACCCGCCGCGCGGTACCGCCCGATCAGGTCGCCGTCGGGCTTGGTGCTGCACAGCCCGTCGCCGATCCGGGCGGCCACGTCCACGGCCTTCGGCCCGAACGCCGACACGTAGATCGGCACGGGCTGCTCGGGCAGCGTGTAGAGGCGCGCGTTCTCAACGGTGTAGTGCTTGCCGTGGTGGTCGACCTCCTCGCCGGTGTGCAGGGCGCGGATGACCTCGACGGCCTCCTCCAGCATCTCCAGCCGCACCGGCGCGGGCGGCCAGGCGTCGCCGAGCACGTGCTCGTTCAGCGCCTCCCCCGAGCCGACGCCGAGCGTGAACCGGCCCTCGCACTGGACGGCCGCGGTGGCGGCGGCGTGGGCGACGACGGCCGGGTGCAGGCGCACGGTCGGGCACGTGACCGCCGTCGTGATCGGCAGGCGGGTCACCTCCGACAGCGCGCCGATGACCGACCACACGAACGGGCTCTGGCCCTGCTCGTCGTTCCACGGGTGGAAGTGGTCGGAGATCCACAGCCGCTCGAACCCGGCCTCCTCCGCCCACCTGGCTTGGCGGACCAGCTCACGCGGCCCGAACTCCTCGCAAGACAGGAAATATCCGATGCTGACCATGGTGGACGGCTACCCACCGGCGGTCCGTCGAACCCTCCGTCGACCGGGGCCGTGGATGTCATGCCGAAACGGGTACCCGTGCCCCGAACGGGAAACCCGATCGAGGAGGAGACATGCCCGGACGCCAGGAGCTGCCCAGCACCGTCGAGCGCTCGTCGAAGAAGGCGCAGCGCACGTGGATCAAGGCGCACGACTCGGCGGTCGAGACCTACGGCGAGGGCGAGCGCGCGCACCGCACCGCGTTCTCGGCGTTGAAGCACTCGTTCGAGAAGGTCGGCGACCACTGGGAGGCCAAGCGGGAGAAGGGCCCGTCGGACGCAGGGACCGGGAAGACCCACGGCGGTGTGGACACCAACGCCAGCAAGGCGCACCTGTACGACGTGGCGAAGAAGCTCGACGTGCCGGGCCGGTCGTCGATGACCAAGCAGCAGCTCGTGGAGGCGATCGGGAAGGCGAACGACCGGAAGACCGCGAAGGCGCGGTCCTGAGCGCCGCGGCTGACGACCCAAGGGGATCGGGGAGGAGCCGCGGCTCCTCCCCGATCCCGTTCCGCCGTCAGCCGCGCGCGTCCCGCGCGACCGCCTGGCCCGAGTCGCGGGCGTGGCCCGCCACGTCGGCCGAGGCGTCCTTCGCCTGCTCCGTCGTGGCGCGGGCGGCCTCGCCCGCCGTCTGCTTGACCTCCTGGACGGCCTCCTGCACGGTGCCGCCCACCTCCTCCTTGAGCCTCTGACCGGTGTCGGCCAGGGCTTCCTTGAGCGGTTCCACGTACTCCGAGGCGCGGTCGCCGACCTGGCGCACCGCGTCCTGCTCGACGCGCGTGGCGGGCAGCAGCGACGCGGCGAGCAGGCCCGCCCCGAAGGCCACCAGCCCGGCGGCGAGGGGGTTGCCCTGCGCCTGCCGCCTCGCCTGCTCGGGAGCTTCCCGAACGGCCTGCGCCGCCTGACCAGCGGCGTCCGACACAGTCTCGGCGGCGCTGTGCGCCCTCTCCTGCACGGCCTGCGCCGCGTCCTGAGCGGTGTCCCGCACGCCGGTGGTGGCGTGGTGCGTCGCCTGCGGCACGGTGCCCATCACTTTCTCCCTGAGGGTGGTCAGGCTTCGCCGCACGGTCCTCGTGCGGCGCTGCGCGATGCGCTTCGGGCTCGTGCGGTCCACGATCCGGTTGGTGTCGGCCACCAGTTCGGCGCGCGTCCGGTCGATCTCCTGCCTCAGCCGGTCGGGTGACGTGCCCATTCCGCGTCCTCCTTCAGGGTGTCGATGGTGCGTTCGGGTTTCGGGGACACGGTCTTCAGCCGGGAGCGGCCCGCGCTGAACAGCACCGCGCCCGCGATGCCCCACAGCACGGCGACGATCAGGGTCGCCCAGGCGAGGCCGACGGCGTGCGCGAGGCCGAACGCCAGGGCGAAGCTGAGCAGCACCGCGGTCATGTACCCCGCGAAGCCTGCCGCGCCGAGCATCCCGGCGGCCTTCCCCGCCTTGGCCGCCTCCTCGCGGATCTCGGCCTTGGCCAGTTCCAACTCCTGGCGCAGCAGCCGCGACAGGTCGTTCGCCAGCTCGCCGACCAGGTCACCGAGCGAGGCTCGGTCGTCGTCGACCGGTGGTGTCCCGAGGTGATCAGGGCTGGACATGCGCGGCACCCCCACCCGTGGCGGGCTGCGGCGTCCGCGGCACCGCCGGGTCCTCGTAGGGGGTGACGGTGGGCGGCACCACGGCACCGGCCGGGCCCGGCGCGGTCGCGGGCGTCGGCAGCGGCGAGTCGTACGGCGTGCCCGTCGGGGTGACGGCGGGCGGCGTGCTCCGCCACGTCTCCGCCTGCGCGGTACCGGCGCGTTCGGTCGTGCCGTCCGACGACCCGTTCGCGCTCTTCACCACGCGGCCCACCAGGAACCCGGCCAGGGCGGCGCCGACGAGGAACGTGCCGGGCTTGCGGCGGGCGAAGTCCTGGGCGGAGTCCAGGAGACCACCCGCTCCGCGCTCGTCGAGGAACCGCGCGGCCTGGCGGCCGGTGTCCGCGACCTGGCGCAGCGCGCCCGCCGCCTGCGACCCCTCGGAGGAGTGCTCGGCCATGGCGGACAGCTCGTCGGCGAGCCTGGTGATGCCCTGCGACACGCGTCGCGCCTGGTCGTCGGCCTCCCGGCCGATGCGCTGCCGCACGTCGTCCACGACCTTGCCGGTCTGCTGCTTGGCCTCGTGCGCGACCTGCTGGACCTGGTCCTTCGCGGTGGACGCCACATCCGCCGCCGCGTCCTTCGCGTGGTGGGCGACGGCGGTGCCCTCCTGCGACGCCGTGGAGGCCACCGCCCCCACCGTGCTGTCCGGCCCAGTGGACCGGCCTTGGATGTCAGTCACCGGTTGCTCCTTCAGTAGTTTCTCTCGGTCCCGCATGCGTCTACCCGCCGTCCGGCGCGGGACAACCGATCCCGACGACATCGCCGCAACCGGTTGAGCCGCCGCAGAACGGGCACCCTCCGCGGTCGTGCGCACTCAGGGACGGCACGCCGAGCACGAACACCGAGCCGCCCTCCCGGCAGTCGGGGACCGCCTCGCGGACGACAACCGGCCGGTCGGTCTCCGGGCCGACCGCGCCGCTGCCCCGCGAGCTTCCTGGACCGGGTCGGGTGGGAGGTGCGGGTCATCGCGGGCGTCCTCCGGGCAGGCGATCGGGTCTCGTTCGGACGGTGTGCCGCGGTCCGCGTTTGGGGGTGTGGCGGCGAGGCAACTCACGCCGCATGTCCACGACAGGGATCTTCACGCGCGTCCGGTCGAACTACTCGGGGGACGAGGTGCGCCCGCTGGGCGGCTACCTCCGGGCGATGGGTGGGTTCTCCGGCCTCGTCGGGCTCGCGGCGCTGGTGGGAGGGGCGCGCGGCGCGCGGCTGCCGGAGCGCTTCTCGTGGAGCGACACCGTCCTGGTGTCCGTGGCCGTCCACAAGGCGAGCAGGCTGCTGACCAAGAGTTCGGTCGCGGGAGCGCTCCGGGCGCCGTTCACCCGGTTCGAGGGCTCCACCGGTGAGGGCGAGGTCGCCGAGTCGGTGCCGCCGTCGGGAACCCACCGGCACGCCGTCGGCGAACTGCTGACGTGCCCCTTCTGCTCCGACGTCTGGCTGGCGACGGCCTTCACCGCCGGGCTGGTGCTGGCTCCGCGCGCGACCCGCCTGGTCGCCACGGCCCTGGCCGCCGTCGCGGGGTCGGACTCCCTGCACCTCGCCTACGACGCCGCCAAGTCCGCCGTCGCACGGGCTTCGGAGGGCTGAGCGGTCCGCCCCGAAGGCGCGTCCCGCGAACAGGACGCGCCTTCGTCGTGGTCACGACAGCGCGGGACCGGACTCGTCGGTGCCCGACAGCCGCGCCGGGAACCGGTGGCACTGCTCGGCGCGCTCCGAGCCCTCCTCCATCACGCGGCGGAAGAACTCCGCGATGTGCGGCTGCCCGCCGGTGGGGTGGTCCCCCGGACTCCTCGACCCGTCCCACCGCCGCTGCGCCCCTGGGTGTCCACCAGCGGGCGGGCCGGGGCTGATCCGCGGAGCTGGGACGTCGTGCGCGCTGGTAGGTTGACGGCCGTGTCCAGCCCCGAGGCAGCCAGTAGGTAGCCACCGGCTCTCCCCGGTGGCGCACCCACCAGTCGCGCGCGTTCCGCGTCTCCCCGCGTGAACCCTCCCCCGCCCGTCGTGCGGGGTTCTTCGGCGACTCGTGCCACCGTCCGGGAACCGTTCTGACGTCCGGCCTCCGCGCCGGACAGCGTCGCGCCCGGCGCCCGCCGCGGTGCGCACCACCGAACGCACACCTCTCGACCCCTCGCGGAGTCCTCCCATGCCCTTCGCCGTCTACGTCCTCGCCCTCGCCGTCTTCGCCCAGGGGACGTCGGAGTTCATGCTGTCCGGCCTGGTGCCGGGCATCGCGCACGACCTGGCCGTGTCCATCCCCGCCGCGGGATCGCTGACGTCGGCCTTCGCCCTCGGCATGGTCGTCGGCGCACCGCTGGTGGCGCTGCTGAGCCTGCGGTGGCCCCGGCGCACCGCCCTGCTGGTGTTCCTGGTGGTGTTCCTGCTGACGCACGTGGTCGGCGCCCTCACCACCAGCTTCCCGCTGCTGCTGGCCACCAGGGTGCTCGCCGCGCTGGCGAGCGCGGGGTTCCTGGCCGTGGGCCTGGCCACCGCCACCGGCCTGGTCGCGCCCGACGCCAAGGGCAGGGCCACCTCGGTGCTGCTGAGCGGCGTGACGATCGCCTGCGTCGCGGGTGTGCCCCTCGGCGCGGTCATCGGCGACCTCTGGGGTTGGCGCGCGGCGTTCTGGGCCGTGGCCGCCCTCTCCGTGCCGCCGTTCACCGCGGTCCTGCGCGCCGTGCCCGCCGCCGCACCGGACCCGAACGCCCCGAGCGCGCGCCACGAGCTGCGCGCGCTGCGCACCCCGCGCCTGCTGGTGGTGCTGGTCCTCGGCGCACTGGTGAACGGCGCCACGTTCTGCACGTTCACCTACCTCGCGCCGGTGGTCACCGACGTGGCCGCGGTGTCACCCGACCTGGTGCCGGTGGCGCTGCTGCTGTTCGGCGTCGGGTCGTTCGCGGGCGTGGCGCTCGGCGGTCGGTTCGCCGACACCGCGCCGACGCGGCTGCTGGGAGCGGGCTCCGTCGCGCTGCTGGTGGGCTGGGTGCTGTTCGCCCTCACCGCGGGCGACCCGGTCGTGGTGTTCGTGTTCGCGTTCGTCCAGGGCGCGCTCTCGTTCGCGGTCGGGTCGACGCTCATCGCCCAGGCCTTCTACTCCGCCTCCGCCGCCCCGATGCTGGCGGGCGGGTTCGCCACCGCCGCGCTCAACGTCGGCGCGGCGGCGGGCCCCGCGCTCGGTGGTCTGGCCATCGACGCCGGGGTGGGCTTCCGGGCGCCGATGCTGGTGAGCGCGGCGCTGGTCGCCACCGCGCTGGTGGTCGGCGGTGCGGCGCTGCTGGTGGCCCGGACCCGGAAGGCGGTGCGGGCCACCACGACCTGACGGCAGGTGGTCAGCGCGGCAGCGGTATCTCCCCCGGTAGCGGAGCCAGGTCGGATTCCGCCCTGTCCAGCAGGGCCCACGCCTCCGCGAGCCCGGCGGCGACGCGGTCGCGGTGCCCGCGCAGCTCGTCGACGCGCTTCCGGGCGGCCGTGATCATCGCTTCCGAGCGTTCGGCGGCCTCCCGCAGCAGGGCGTCGGCGCGAGCCCGTGCCTCCGCCTCCTGGCGGGCGAGGGCGCGGGCCGCGTCGGCGCGCCTGCCCGCCATGGCCAGCTCGAAGTCGGTCCGCACGCGCTCCCGCTCCGCGGCGGCCTGCTCGTCCAGCTCACGACGGCGGCGGGCCGCCTCGCGGACCGTCGCCTCGACGTGCTCGCGAGCCCGACGCATCAGGGCGCGGTGCTCGACCTCGGCCTCCCCGCGGCGGGCGTCCAGTCCGGCGACGAGTTCCTCGTACCGCAGGCGCAACCGGGTCGCGGCCTCGTCCGCCGCCGCCCAGGTGCGGTCGGCGGCGGCCTCGGCGCGCGTGGTGATCTCGGTGGCCTCGGCCTCGGCGAGTTCGACCCTGCGGCGCGAACGCTCGTCCAGGGTGGCGGGGTCGACGGGTGTCCGGCACAGCCGGTCGAGGCGGTCGTGCAGCTCCCGCACCTCCGCGCGGGCGGACTCCAGTGCGCGGGCCAGGCCGTCGGCACGGGCGACCGCCGCGTCGCGGTCGACGGCGAGCACCCCCAGGTCCGCCTCCACCGCCTGCACGAACCGCATGACCTGCCCAGGGTCGAACCCCCGCCACACCACGTCGAAATCGGTCCGCAACGGCACCAGTTCTTCTCGGCTGTCGACCGCCGTCACCGTTCCTCCTCCTTGCACCGCACCGCATCGCCACCGTGATGACGAACGCGGGCAGGCCGGAGTTCCCGGCTCGGGGATCGTTCCGGCGGAGCACGGGCACCAGTCCTCAAAGGACTCGAACTACCTCGGTGGACTCACTCCCGAAGATCGTCCGCGGCGCTCGGCGTGCGCACGGCCTCGGCGACCGAACCGCCGGGCTCGTCCGCGAGCTGGCCCCGTTCGACGGCCTCGCGGTGGACCTCCTCGCCGTAGACGTCGCGCGCGTCGGAGCTGATGACGTCGTCGCGGGACAGCTCCTCGGCGTCCGGCTCGCCCGCGGGCGGCTGGACGTCGGGCTGCTCCTCCTCCAGCCGGTCCTCCAGAGGACGCGGGTGGGCCTGCTCGTAGGCCGTCATCCCGTACTTGTCGGCCGCGGTCCACCGCTCGGGCGGGTCCATGCCCGCTTCCAGCGGGTCGAGCTTGAGCCGGTCCTCGTCGAGGTCCTCGGCGCTGTTCAGCGCCGCCGGATCCATCTCCGCGGAATCCGGCGACCCCGTGTCGTGGGGTGCGGTCGGGCTCTCCCGGTCGTCGGCCATCGGTGTTCTCCTCCTCGTGCGGCGGACGTGATCACGCCCGAGGGCGCGGACCCTGGGGTGTCCACAACGGCCGGACCCAAAACGCCCGGCCTGCGCGGGTCCGCGTTTCACCGGCCCTTCGCCGGGCACCCCGGACACCATGCGAGATCACCGCGGCACGCTCCTCGACCAGACCGTCCCACTGGCGCTCAAGGGCTACGGCTGGTTGCCCGACCTGCGCCGCGCGACGCCCGGCGAGACCGTCCGCACCCGCGTGGCGGGTCGGCGGGCGATCGGCCTGTGCGGCCCGGACGCCACGCGCTTCTTCTACGACGAGGACCACGTGCGGCGGCACGGCGCCCTGCCCGGTCCCGTGCGGAGCACGCTGTTCGGGCACGGCGCGGTGCACACGCTCGACGGCGACGCCCACCGCCACCGCAAGGACCTCTTCCTGTCCCTCATGACGCCGGGGAGCGTGGCGTACCTGGTCGAGCACGTCACGGCGGCGTGGGACGACGCGGTCGCGTCCTGGACCCCCGACCGGCCCGTGGTGCTGTTCGACGAGGCGAGCCGCGTCCTGACCCGAGGGGTGTGCCGGTGGGCCGGTGTCCCGCTGGCCGACGAGGACGTGCCCGCCGTGGCGAGCGACCTCACGGCGATGGTGGACGGCTTCGCGACGGCGGGTCCGCGCCACTGGCGGGCCCGGCGGGCGCGGGCGCGCCAGGAGGCCTCGTTCGCCGACCTGGTCCAGCGGGTGCGCCGGGGCACCACGACGGTGGCGACCCGCTCGGCGGTCGACGTGGTCTCCCGCCACCGGGATTCCGGTGGAACGCCGCTCGAACCACGCGTGGCCGCGGTGGAGCTGCTCAACGTGGTCCGCCCGACGGTGGCCGTCGCCTGGTTCGTCGCGTTCGCGGCGCACGCCCTGCACCGGTGGCCCGACCACCGCGAGGCGCTGCGCTCCGGTGACGCCGGGTTCGCGACGGCGTTCACGCACGAGGTCCGCCGGTTCTACCCGTTCGCCCCGTTCCTCGGCGGTCGCGCCGTCCGAGACCTCTCGTGGCGCGGCGAACCGATCCCGGAGGGGTCGCTCGTGCTGCTGGACGTCTTCGGGCAGAACCACGACGCCGCCGTGTGGGGCGATCCCTACGCGTTCCGCCCGCAGCGGTTCCTCGACCGGCCCGCGAGCGCGTTCGACCTGATCCCGCAGGGTGGCGGCGATCCGGCCGCCGGTCACCGGTGCCCCGGCGAACCCGCCACGATCGGCCTGCTGGAGGCGCTGTCGGCGCGCCTGGCCCGCCTCGACCACACCGTTCCCGAGCAGGACCTGACGATCTCGCTGTCCCGTGTGCCCGCACGGGTGCGCAGCGGTTTCGTCCTCACCCCGACCGGCTCGACCGCGCCGCGGCGCGCCGACGTCCTCGCCGCTTCCCGCGACCACGGGTGACACCGGCCGATCACGACCTGGCGACCACCCGGATGGAGTCGAGCGCCGCGTCGACGGGGTCGGGGAGCTGCACGCCGGCGGCGAGACCGCTGCGCGGGTAGTCCACCACCGGCCTGCTGACGACCTCGCCGGGCAGCACCGCTGGTGCGCCCGGCGGGTACGGCGTGATCATCTCGGCCGCGATCCGGCCGACCGCCGCGTCCACGTCCACCTGCTCGGTCTCGCCGGAGAACGCGTCCCTGGGCGGCATCGCCGTCTCCAGCTCCACCCGCTCGGGCGACGGGAGGTCGACGGGCTTCGGCGCGGGCAGGCTTCGGCGCGGGCAGGCTCCGGCCCGCCCGGCACAGGGCGTCCAGCGCCGCGACCAGGATCGCGCCGGTCTCCTCGTCGTCGGCGGTGGTGAGCTGCGCGACGACCCTCCGGTGGTCGGACAGGCCGACGGCGACCCGCTGGTGCTCGCGCAGCCAGTCGGCGGCCTGGTAGCCGCTGATGCCGAGCGGGGACACGTCGACCACCACCTTCAGCGGGTCGATCGACGACGAGAGGTCGAGCAGCTCCTCCCGCATGACCCTCAGCCCCGGTACCCGGTCCACGCGTGCCCGCACGGACTCCGCCAGCGCGAGCGTCGCGTCGAGCAGCCCGTGCCCGTGCCGCGCCATCTGCCTGCGCCAGCCGTCCAGGGTCGCGTGCACCAGCGACGTGGCGCTGGTCGTGCCCAGCAGGTCCTCGCGCGCCTTGAGCACCGCCGGTCCACGCGGTCGCCCTGGAGGTGGAACACCGAGCTCTGCTCGACCGCCGAACCGGCCTTGTGCACGCTGGTCACGCAGAGGTCCGCGCCCGCGTCCACCGCCCACGGCGGCAGGTCGGGGTGGAACGGCAGGTGCGCGCCACGCCTCGTCCTCGATCAGCGGCTCGCCGAACTCGTGGCGCACCTCCGCCACGGCCGCGATGTCGCCGCACGTGCCGTGGTCGGTCGGCGTGACCAGGAGCGTCCGGTTCGGCCTCGAAGGCCTCGCGCACGTCCTCCGCGGCGGGCGGGTTGGACAGGTGCAGGTCGGCGTCCCAGCGGGGGCGCACCCGCACGGCCGCGACACCGCTGAGGATCAGCCCGGACACGACGGACTTGTGGGACTGGCGGGCCACCAAGAGCTTCTCGTGCGGGCCCGCGACCGGCAGCACGGCGCTCCTGACCGACAGCGAACTGCCGCAGGTGGAGAAGAACGCGTGCTCGGCGCCGACCGCGTCGGCCATCAGCTCCTGCGCGTGCTCGATCACGCCGCGGCTCACCCGCCGGTCGTCCAGGCCGTTCGACGAGATGACGTCGGCCTCGAAGACCTGCCGTCCACCACCTCGGAGTCGCCTGGCGCGGATCGGGCCGAACACCCTCCCGGAGCCGCGACGTTTGCCCACCTCCCGCGGGGGAATCCCACCGGACCGGGCATCGGTGCCCGACCGGAGCGAGGAGCGAACGTGGTCGAACAGGCGCGGGACGTCGACACCGCGGGCATGGAGGAGCGGCTCGCCGAGTCGCAGCACGCGATCGACGAGGCCAAGGCGACGGCCGAGGAGCTGGCCGAGACGAACCCCGACCCGTACGAGACGGAGGCCGAGGACGACGAGCCCTCCGGGTTCGAGTCGCCGGAGGACGGTGGGCGCGGCGAAGCGCCGGGTGCCGTGCGGGCCACGCCCGAGAGCTGACCGGAGCCCTGGGCCCGCCGGTCCCCACCGGTGGGCCCAGGGCCGGTCGTGGCGGTACTACGGGTTGCGCCACTTCTCGTCGGTGAGGCGGTCGCTCGCCTGCGGTCCCATGAGGAGCATGCCGCCGTCCACGACGTAGGACGCGCCGGTCACGTAGCTCGCCGCGGGCGACGCCAGGAACGCGACCACGGCGGCGACCTCCGCGGCGTGGCCGGTGCGTCCCAGCGGCACGCCGGGGCGGCGCTGCTCGCGGGGGTCCTCGTCGGTCTGGCCGGTCATCGGCGTGGAGATCTCCCCCGGTGCCACCGAGTTCACCGTGATGCCGTGCTCGGCCAGCTCCAGCGCGAGCACCTTCGTCAGCATCCCCAGGCCCGCCTTGGCCGCGCAGTACGGCCCGGCACCGACGCGCGGCGCGTGCTCGTGGACGCTGGTGATGTTGACGATCCGGCCACCGCGCCCGGCCTCGACCATGTGCCGGGCCGCGCGCTGGGAGCACAGGAACGCACCGTCCAGGTCGACCGACAGCACGGACCGCCACGAGTCGAAGTCCATGTCCAGCAGCTTCTCCGCGCTGCCCGTCCCCGCGCAGTTGACCAGGACGTCGATGCCGCCGAGGTCGGCCACCAGGTCGTCGACGACGGTGGCCGCGGCGGGCAGGTCGGTGAGGTCCAGGTGGCGGACCGCGGCACGGGCACCCGCCTCGCGCACCTCGGCGGCGGTCCGCTCGGCCCCGTCGGCGTCCCGGTGGTAGGTGACTCCGACGTCCGCCCCCGCGCGGGCCAGCGCCACGGCGACGGCCCGGCCGATGCCGGAGTCCGAACCGGTCACGACGGCGCGCAGGGGCGTGTCCGCGCGGTCCTCGGGCAGTGGGGCGATGGTCGCCATGGGCGGTCCTCCGGGGGTCTCTGGGGTCCGGGGGTACCCGTGGCCGCCGCGCCGACACACCGGGTCGCGCGGTCGTTCACGGCTGGGCGGGCACCAGCACGCCGTCCTTGAGCAGCCTGCGCACGAGCACCCGCTGGTCCTCGACGGGCAGGCCGGGCAGGGTCCCCAGCACGACGACACCGCCCGCCGCGAGCAGGTCGAGCGCGGCGGCCGTGCCCGCGGGCAGGGTCATCCGGTCGTGCGGCAGGTCCAGCACCACGCGGTCGCCGTCGGTGCGCAGCCGGAACCGCAGGCCCGGACGCCAGCGCACGGCGTCGCCCGCGTCGGCGTTCCGCGCGGCCGTGGCCTGCGCGAGCGGGGCCAGCGGTCGTGGCGCGTTCCCGGACCACACGCGTCGCCGCACCCGCTCGGCCACGTCGCGGGGGTCGGCGTCGGCGAGCACGTCCCCGAGCAGGCCGACCACGGCGGTGAGGTGCGGCGCGAGCTGGTCCGGGTCGGCGACGTCGATCCCGAGCGGCAGCGACGCGCGCAGGTCGGTGTCCCGGCCCGCCAGCGCCAGCAGCGCCTCCACGAGCGCGTACCGCGTCAGGACGTGCACGCCGACCGTGAGGTGCGCGCTGATCTCGCCCTGCGCCACGGCCGAGTGGAGGTAGCCGCGGGGCAGGTAGAGGGCGTCACCGGGGGCGAGGACCTCGTCGAGCAGCGGTTCCCGCGCCGCGCGCTCGGCGACGGCGTCGGCGTGGTCGGCCCACGGCTGGTCGCGCAGCGGGTCCTGGTGCACCGGCTCGTGCACGCGCCACCGCTTGCGCCCCGCGACCTGGAGCACGAACACGTCGTGCACGTCGTAGTGCGCGGAGAACCCCTGCGACTGCGGCGGGGTGAGGTAGGCGTTCACCTGGACCGGGTGGCCGAGGTCCGCGCCGAGGTCGGTCGCGAAGTCGACCAGCGGGGGCCACAGCCGGTGCAGCCCCTGGAACACCAGCGTGCAGCCCTCGGCGAACAGGGAGGCGACCCGGTCGTCCGCGACCTGGTCTGCGATCTCCGCGCCCACCCCTCCGCCTCGGGTGAACTGGGACGACCCGAGCACGGCCCCGTCGCGCGCCACCCGCAGGAACGGGGTGCGCAGGCCGCGCCGGGACAGCAGTTCGTCGGCCCGCTCCAGGTCGAACAGGTCGTCGAACGGCCGGGGCAGGTCGGCCGAGGGGGTCAGCAGCGGGCGGCGGCCCCAGTGCTCGTCGGCGAACCGGTCCGGGTCGACGCCCACGCAGCGGCGCAGCGCCTCCCGGTCCGCGGACCGGGAGGCGCTGCGCTCAGGTGGAACCGCCATCAGGCCCGACCGCTGCCGGCACCGCCGTCGGCACCGCCGTCCTGCTCGGCGGGCACCCCTTCGGCGCCGCCGTCGGCCGGGCCCTCGGGGTCGGCACCCCCGTCAGCGCCGCCGTCCTGCTCGTTCGGCACCGCGTCCGCTCCGCCGTCGGCGGGACCCTCGGGGCCGCCCGTGCCGCTGGTGATGTCGTCGTCGGTGAGTCCCATGACTGTCTCCTGTGGATCGAAGGTGGTCCCGGATGCCCGTTCCGGGCGGTGTCAAACCGCACGTCATCCGTTGGTGGCGTCCGCACCCGGCCGCGAGCGGCTCCTCCTCGCCGGTGGAGGACCCCACCGGCTCGATCCCGCCCACCCCTGGGCAGGCGTCGCGGCGGACCACCTGCGCGCAGCGCGGGAACCCCGGCCCTAACGGCCCAGCGCGCCCCGGATGAGGTCGCGGACCTTGTCCACGACGGCCGTGGGCGGTCCCAGCAGCAGGTTCGCCACGGGCGACTCGACACCGGGGTGCGGGCGGGTGGGGGCGATCAGCTGCGCCGCGCGCAACGCCCCGCCGAGGGCCTTGAGCTGCTCGTCGTCGTACTGGGAGCGCAGCCGGGGGAACTCCTCCCGCTCCTCGTGGCCCGCGTGCGCGAGCACGTCCTCGCGCAGCTGCACCAGCAGCGTGTCGAAGCCCTCGGCGTCGGGGCCGATGCGGTCCAGCGTCACGAGCAGCTCCTTGGCGCGGCGCTCCTCCGCGACCCTGGCGTCCACCACGGCGTCACCGCCCTCGGAGCGGCGGGCGGCGGGGTGCACCAGCTCCTCCTCCGCGGTCTCGTGCACGGACAGGAGCCGGACCAGTTCGCGGAACGCGGTCGTGCGGTCCTTCCCGGTCGTGGTCTCCACCCGCTCGAACAGGGCTCGGATCTCCTCGTGCTGCCGGATGAGCAGGGTGAGGACGTCTTCGTCTTCGCGCGCGGTCGTCATGACCGACGGGATGCCCGTTCCACGCCGAGTCATGCACCCGGTTTGCCGGACGTCCGAGGGGCAACAACCGTCCTATGTGGCTATTGCGACCGCCGGGCGTGTACCGGCCCCAGGACGACACCCGGCTCCTGGCCGGGGCATTGGCGAAGGCGGCCGTTCCGGCGGGCGGGAGAGCCCTGGACATCTGCGCGGGCACGGGCGCGCTGGCCATCGCGGCGGCCCGCGCCGGTGCGGCGAGCGTGGTCGCGACCGACGTGTCCCGGCGCGCCGTCGTGGCGACCGCGCTCAACGCGCGGCTGCACCGGGTCCCGGTGCGCGCGCAGCACGGCGACTTCGCCGACCTGGTCGGCGGGCGGCCGTTCGACCTCGTGCTGGCGAACCCGCCCTACGTGCCGTGCGGCGATCCCGCCGAACCGCGCGGCCGGGACCGGGCGTGGGACGCCGGGCCTCGGGGGCGGGCGGTGCTGGACCGGTTGTGCGCGGTGCTGCCGCTGCTGCTCGCCGAGGGCGGGACGGCGCTGGTCGTGCACTCCGGGCTGTGCGGGACGGCCACCACGCTGGACCAGCTCAGGGGCGGCGGTCTGAAGGCGTCGGTGGTCGAGCGGCGGACCGTTCCCTTCGGACCGGTCCTGCGCGGCCGCGCGGCCTGGCTGGAGGACAGTGGACTCGTCGAACCCGGACAGCGGACCGAGGAACTGGTGGTGATCCGTGCCGACCGAAGCGCACGCCCGTCCTGACCGACCCCGCAGGGTCGTCGTCGTGCCCGGTGGGCCCGTCCTGGTGGACGGGCCCGTGGAGCTGGTCGGGGACGACGGCACCGCCGTCGTCTCCGACCGGTTCGTCGTGGCGGTGTGCGCCTGCCGCCGCAGCAAGCGCTACCCGTTCTGCGACACCAGCCACCGGCGGCGCGTCCGGACCGCTCAGAGCGGTCCGGACGAGTCCGGCAACGGCTGACGCAGCGAACTCCGGCCCGCCGACCACGCCCCGAGCAGGTGGTCGGCGAGCCGCTGTTCGAGCAGTTCGGTGGCCTGGACCCCGAAGACGACGTCGGCGGTCAGCTCGGGCTCGCGCTCCAGCAGGTCGCCGATGACGTCGCGGCGCATGACCTGCTCGTGCACGGCGTCCGCCTCGACGTGCTCGGTGAAGAACCGGGTGCAGGCCTCCCCCGCCCCCAGCCGCTCCAGCGCCTTCGCCATCCGCTGCGCGCTGGGGGCGGTGGTGATCTCGGCCGCGGCGAAGTGGCCCACGAGCGCGCCGCGCAGCCTCCGGTGCAGACCGAACATCGACATCAGGTTCACCGCGGCGGGCACGTGGGCCGTCACCCGGTCGAGGTAGTGCAGGTAGCCGGATGACAGGTCCGCGGCCTCCAGGAGGTCGGCGAACAGCCTGGAGTGCATGTCCTCCGCCCGCCCGCCGCCGAACTCGTCGAACTCCACGGCCACGAGCGCCGCCTTGGCCCTGCCCTGCAACCGCGGGATCACCCAGGCGTGCGGGTCGGCCTCCTTGAGGTGGTAGATCGACCGGTGGACCAGGTACTCGCGAAGCTGCCACCACTCACCCGCGTCCCGCAGGTGGTGGCTCACGCCCGCGCCGTCCACCGGCTCCACCAGCAGCGCGTCCAGCACCCCCGCGAGGTCGTCACCGCCCTCGACACCGGCCCTCAGCTCGCGCTCGAAGCCGCTCTCCAGCACCGATCGCAGCCGCAGCAGCTCCGGGTCCCACTCCCACCCCGGCGGCACCGCGTCGAAGCCGCGGTAGTGCAGCTCGTAGCAGACGTGCAGCGCGAGCTGGGCGTCGTCGCCGAGCGGGTCGGCGGCGCGGGCCCGCTCCAGCGGGAACGGCCGGTCGGACGGCTCACCCCGCAGCGCGGACACGACCGCGTCCGACAGCGGTCCTCTGGGCTCGGGCAGGACGGCCTGGCCCGAGCTGATCACGACGGTCTCGCCCACGGTGCCTCCGGGTTGTGCGGGTCAACGGCCCGCCGGGTACCCGGTCCGGTCCGGGTCATGCGGGCGACGCCGTGCGCCCCGCCACGTCGGGGTCATGCGGGTGACGCCGTGCGCCCGGCCACGAGGTCGACCGCGGCGGGCAGCCCGTGGACGGCCGCGGCCCGCTGCCGCTCGGCCCCGGTGCCGTCGGCGAGGACCTCCTTCACCAGCCTCCGCAGCGGCACGTCGTCACCGGTGTCCTCCATCGCCTCCGCGACGTGGTCCAGCAGCGCCGACACCAGGTCCTCGGCGGGCACGGCACGGGCCTCCAGCACGTCGACGCCCGGCCCGGTCGTCCCGTACCGCGCCGCCGACCACACGGCGGACGCCGCGACCTGGGGATCGATCTCGGGGCCCTCCACGCCGCGGTCCAGGTCGGCCAGCGCGGTGCGCACCAGCGCACGGGTCAGCCCGGCCTGGAGCACGGCCGCGCCGACCGTCGGCGCGGTGTCGGCCGCGCGCACCTCGACCGTGGGGAACGCGGGCGACGGGCGGGCGAGCCAGAAGCTCATGCGCGGGTCGACCAGCACCCCGCAGTCGACCAGCCGCGCGACCTCGGCGTCGTGGTCGGCGGCCGACGCGAACCGCGGCGGCAGGCCGGAGCCGGGGAACGCCGCCTGGCGGACCATCCGCCAGCTCCCGTACCCGGTGTCGCGCCCGCCGCCGAACGGGGAGTTCACCGACAGCGCCAGCAGCGTCGGCAGCCACGGCCGCAGGTGCCCGATCACGGCGACCGCGGTGTCGCGGTCGGGCACGCCCACGTGCACGTGGCAGCCGCACGACTCGTAGCCGTCGACCACGCCGCGGTACCGGTCCGCGACGGCGGTGAAGCGGGCTCCGGGGGTGATCAGGACGTCGGGTCCGGGCAGGGGCGGTGTCCCCGCCGCGAGGAGCAGGGCGTCCTCCTCGCGGGCGGCGAGCCCGAGGCGCTCCCGGCCCGACAGCAGGTGCCCCCGCAGCTCGCCCAGGTCGCGGCAGACCCCCGTGGAGGCCTCCACCTGGGAGTTCAGCAGCTCGGCGTGCACCAGGCCCGGTCCGTCGCGGCGGACCCGGCCCAGCACGGCGGGTGCCCTCGGCACGGTCCACCGGGACACCCGGTCCGCGAGCAGGAACTCCTCCTCGACGCCGATCGTGACGCCACCGCGGTCGGTCACTCCGGCACCCGGTCCGGGTCGGGGTACTGGCCCCTCGACCGCTCGGCCGCCGTGCCCGCGACGCCGAGCAGCACCATGCCGGCGCCGAGCCCGAGGTGCAGCCAGTTGTCGGCGACGTTGAACGGGACGACGTTGGCGGCCATGTGCTCGCCGACGGCCGAGCCGTAGACCCACAGCAGCAGGTAGACGCCTCCGCCGACCACCAGGTAGGCCCGCGCGGGGCCGCGGGTCCTGGCTGCGAGCAGCCCGAGGACGCCGAACAGCAGGTGCACCAGGTTGTGCAGGACCGACACGGCGAACACGCCGAACAGCAGCGCGCCGGAGTGGGGTCCCGCGAAGGTCATCTCGCCGAAGTCCGCCGTGACGCCGGGCACGAAGCCCAGCACGCCGACCAGGAGGAAGACGGCCCCGACGAACAGGGCGAACGACTGGACGGGGCGGCGGCGCTCGCGCGTGGCCGCCGCCACGCGCGCGTGGGGTGTGCGGTTCTGGTCCATGGTCCGGGGATAACCCGGAGCGGCGGCTCGGAACCCGGCGGGCGACCTGTTTGTGCCGACGCGATCGGGGTAGCCGCCCGCCGTGCGCACCGAACGGGATCGAGACCCGGAGCAGGCCTGCCGCAACGCGGGCCGGGCCGCGCCCCGCCCGCGGAGGAGGGCACGAGCACCGACGACGACGCGCCGCCGGGCCGCGCCGACACCGGGTCGACGCGCTCGGAGGCCGGCCCCACCGGGACCGTCGGCGCCTCCGACCACCCGGTCGCCGACGACGCCGACCGCGGGTGACGGCGGCGCACCCGGCTCCGGGCACAGGCGGACGTCACCCCCGGTCACCGACGACCCCGAACGCGGGTGACGCCCTGGAGCACCCGGCTCCGGGCACGCGCGGACGTCACCCCCGGTCACCGACGATCCCGACCGCGAGCGACGGCGGCGCACCCGGCTTCAGGCACGCGCGGGCGTCACCCCCGGTCGGCGGTGAGCAGCTCCAGCATGTCCGGCAGGTCGAAGAACCGAGCGATGTCGAGCGCCGACCGACCGCCGAGGGCCGGGTCTGCGCCCGCGGCCAGCAGCGCGGTCACGCTCTCCGTGGACCGGCGGAACACCGCGGCGCCGAGCGCGGTCTGGCCGCGGTCGTTCACCCGCGCGGTGTCCGCGCCGCGGTCGAGCAGCGCCCGGACCGACTCGGGGTGGTCGTGGTAGGCGGCGAGGATCAGCAGGGAGTCCCCCGCGCCGCTGGTGAGGTTGACCGGAACGCCCCCGTCCACGGCCTCGGCCAGCCGGGCGGTGTCGCCCTCGCGCGCGAGGTCGAGGATGGAGCGCAGGAAGTCGAGTTCGGCGTCCGTCAGTGCTTCTGCCACGGGGAAACCTTACTGGACAACGACATTCGGCGCCGCTTGAGTTGCACGATTCCAGTTCTTGCGTTTCCATCGGGGTATGCCGGAAAGGACACCGGACTCCCGATTGCGCACAGCGGGCCTGCGCGTCACCAAGCCGCGCACGGCCATCCTGCTCGTGCTCGACGGAGCTGCGGTCGAGCACGAGCACCTGACCGCCGCGCAGGTGGCGGAACGGGCCAGAACCCTGCTGGGGCGGGGTTTGTCGGTCCAGGCCGTCTACGACTGCCTGGACGCGCTGACCGGCAGGGGCGTCATCCGCCGGATCGAACCGGCGGGGCACCCGATGCGGTACGAGGCGAGGGTCGGTGACAACCACCACCACCTGGTCTGCCGGGATTGCGGCAGGACGACCGACGTGGACTGCGCCATCGGTGCCGCACCGTGCCTGTCCCCGTCGCAGCACTCCGGTTTCGTCGTCGACGAGGCGGAGATCACGTTCTGGGGCTCCTGCCCCGACTGCGCGCAGTCGGCCGGTGAACGACACCGGTGACCACCGAGAATCTCCACGAGAGGCGCACGATGACCACCGCATCCTCGCAACAACCCCGGTCCGGTGCTGATCGGCCGGTGCTGACCAACCGCCAGGGGCACGCGGTCCACGACAACCAGAACTCGCGCACCATCGGCGCCCGCGGACCCGCGACCCTGGAGAACTACCAGTTCCTGGAGAAGATCAGCCACTTCGACCGCGAACGCATCCCGGAGCGCGTCGTGCACGCGCGCGGTGCGACGGCGTTCGGCTTCTTCGAGGCCTACGGGACCGTCGGCGACGAGCCGATCTCCCGCTACACCAGGGCGAAGCTGTTCCAGGAGAAGGGCAAGCGCACGGACGTGGCGGTGCGGTTCTCCACCGTCGCGGGTGGCCGCGACTCCTCCGAGGTCGCCCGCGACCCGCGCGGCTTCGCGGTGAAGTTCTACACCGAGGACGGCAACTGGGACCTCGTCGGCAACAACCTCGGGGTCTTCTTCATCCGCGACGCCGTCAAGTTCCCGGACTTCATCCACTCGCAGAAGCCCGACCCGGTGACGTTCGAGCGCCAGGACCCGAACCGCGCGTTCGACTTCCTCAGCCAGACGCCGGAAGCGCTGCACATGGTCACGCTGGTGTTCAGCCCCAGGGGGATCCCGGCGAGCTACCGCACCCAGCAGGGCTTCGGCGTGAACACCTACCGCTGGGTGAACGCGGCGGGCGACACCAAGCTGGTGAAGTACCACTGGACGCCCGCGCTGGGCGTCAAGTCCTACACGGCGCAGGACGCGGCGAACGTCCAGGCGACCGACCTCGGCTCGCACACCCGCGACCTGTACGAGGCGATCGAGCGCGGCGAGCACCCCGAGTGGGAGCTGTCCGTGCAGCTGATGGACGACCACGACCACCCCGAACTCGACTTCGACCCGTTGGACGACACCAAGGTGTGGCCGGAGGAGGTGTTCCCGCTGCGCAAGGTCGGCCGCATGGTCCTCGACCGGGCACCGGAGAACTTCTTCACCGACAACGAGCAGATCGCGTTCGGCACCGGTGTCCTGGTCGACGGGCTGGACTTCTCCGACGACAAGATGCTGGTGGGCCGCACGTTCAGCTACAGCGACACCCAGCGCTACCGCGTCGGTCCGAACTACCTGCAACTGCCGGTCAACGCCCCGAGGACCAGGGTCGCGACGAACCAGCGCGACGGGCAGATGGCCTACGGCGTGGACCTCGGCGAGGGCCAGAACCCGCACGTGAACTACGAACCGTCCATCCTGGGTGGACTCCGCGAGTCGGAGCGCCCCGCCCACGACGAGATCGGCCCGGAGATCAGCGGCAGGCTCACCCGCGCGCGCATCCCGCGCACCAACGACTACCAGCAGGCGGGCGAGCGCTACCTGCTGTCCGAGCAGTGGGAGCGCGACGACCTGGTGGCCAACCTGGTCGACGCGCTCGGCCAGTGCGACCGACCCATCCAGGAGCGCATGGTGTGGCACCTGCTGATGGCGGAGGACGAGCTCGGCCTGCGCGTGGGCGAGGGCCTCGGCATCACCCCGGACGACGTCCGGGGGCTGGAGCCGCTGGCCACGCAGGTGCTGTCCGAGGAGGAGCGGAACCGCGCGGCCAACCTCGGCAAGAACGGCCCGCGTGACGTGACGGGCCGGGAGATGACGCACTGCGTGCCGAACGAGCACGTCGAGGTGACCCGCTAGCGGCGGAGGACGCGGTCGCCGTGCGGGGAGGGTGGTCCTCCCCGCACGGCGCCCTCACGCGTCCCGGCTCTCGTCGATCGCGACCGCTCCCAGCACCTCGTCGAACGACCCGTAGACACCGTCCGGAACGGACCTCAGCGCGTGCACGGTGTCCTCGTCGCCGTTGTTGCGCGAGGCGTGGTCCGTCAGGTGGTCCTTGGCCGCCGGGTAGGTGACGTCGGCGAGCACCGTGCGCAGCCGGTCCACCGTGGTCGTGTCCTGCATCGCTGCCTCCTCGTCGTCGGGCTTGCCGGTCGCACCCCGCTCACCCGCGACCGCGGTTCCACCGTGCGGTCCAGCGCCAGCGAGGGGCGCACACCGAGTTCACCGCGCGGCGGCTTCTCAAACAGGCGGAGCGCCTCCGCCGGACCAGGTGCGGCGCGACCAGCCCGCGGTGCGCGCTCGCGCTCGGCGGTCCCGTAGACAGCGCCACCAGCCCGACCCGCGGCGGGCGTGGAGTATTCCCGGCCGCCGGTGGTGAGCGCACAGCGCGTCCAGCGGGTCCCGTTCGTGACGGGCTGACCGGTTCGCAGGTCCGTTCGGTCGTTTGTCCGCTTTCGCGGCGGGTAGCCGGACGTCAGCCGTTCAACACCTTCGACGCAGAACGAGGTGACGGGCCATGGCCCAGCGCAACCCCACTCCCACCACCCGCGACCGCAGTCCCGTGCGCACTGCCGCACAGGCGGTGGCAGCGGTGTTCCTGCTGGTCGGTGTCCTCGGGTTCATCCCGGGCATCACCACCGACTACGACACCATGACGTTCGCGGGCCACCACTCCGACGCCATGCTCCTCGGCATCTTCAAGGTGTCGGTCCTGCACAACATCGTGCACCTGCTCTTCGGCGCGGCGGGCTTCGCCCTCGCCCGCACGGCGGGCGGCGCCAAGGCCTACCTGATCGGCGGTGGAGCCGTCTACCTGGTGCTCTGGCTCTACGGTCTGATCATCGACAAGGAGAGCGCCGCCAACTTCGTCCCGCTGAACGCCGCCGACGACTGGCTGCACCTCGTCCTGGGCGTCGGCATGGTCGGGCTCGGCGTCCTGCTCGGCAAGCGGGTCGCGGCGACCCCGCGCTGACCCGGTGAGGGGCACCGTCCGTCCACCGCGGGACGTCCGCGGTGGACGGACGGTCCGTCAGGACCGCAGCCGTCGCGCGGCCAGCCGCCCGGAGATGAGCACGGGCGGGATGCCGACGCCGGGCGTGGTGCCGCTGCCCGCCAGGACGACGTTGCCGTTGCGGAACGGCAGGTTGCGCGGGCGGAACGGGCCGGTCTGCGCGAACGTGTGGGCCGCGGAGAACGGGGTGCCCGCCGCCTGGCCCGCGGCGGCCCAGTCGGCCGGGGTCGCCAGTGCCAGCCGGGTGACGTCCGAGGTCGACCCGATCAGCTTGCGGGACACCAGTTCCCCGACCAGCTCGTCGGCGTAGCGCGGGCCGACGGCGGCCCAGTCGAGCGGGGCGGCGTCGAGGTTGGGGCAGGGCGCGAGCAGGAACTGCGTGTGCCTGCCCGGCGGCGCCAGGTCGGGGTCGGTGAGCGAGGGGGTCGTCAGCAGCAGCGACGGGTCGCTCATCAGCGACCCCCGGTGGATGATCTCGTCGAACGTGCGGTCCCACGCGCCGCCGAAGGAGATGGTGTGGTGCGCGACCTCGTCGGTGACGCGGTCCGCGCCCAGGTGGACCACCACCGCGGACGGCGACCAGCGCAGCGCGACGGGGCGGCGGGGCCGGCCGCGCAGCAGCCGGGCGCTCTGGCCGGGGCCGGTGGCCAGGACCACGGCGTCGCACGGGAAGCGGTCGGTGCCGGTGCGCACGGCGGTGACGCGGTCGCCGGAGCGTTCGAGCCCGACGACCTCGGCGCCGTGGACGAACCTGACACCGGCGGCCTCGGCGGCGGCGGCGAGCGCCCTGGGGACGGCGTGCATCCCGCCGCGCGGGAACCAGACCCCGGCGACGGTGTCCATGTACGCGATGACGGCGTAGGCCGCGAGGGCGTCGCGGGGCGCGACCCCGGCGTAGAGCGACTGGAACGTGAAGACCCGGCGCAGCCGGGGGTCGTGGAGGTACCTGCCCACGGCGCTGTCGAGCCTGCCGAAGCCGCCCATGGTGGCGAGGGCGACGAGGTCGCGGCCCACCAGGTCGAGGGGGCTGTCGAAGTTCGCGCCGATGAACCGGTCCCGCTGCACCTCGTGCAGGCGGGTGAGCCACGCGCGCAGCCGCCGGTAGCCGTCGGCCTCGGCCCCGCCCGCGAACTCGTGGACGGCCTGCTCCATCGCGGCCTGGTCGGTGTGCACGTCCAGCGAGCTGCCGTCGGCGAACGCCGCGCGGTAGGCCGGGTGCAGCGGCAGCAGCTCCAGGCGGTCGGCGAGGCGTTCGCCGACCGCGCCGAGGGCTTCGTCGAGCAGCTCGGGCATCGTGAGGACCGTGGGCCCGGTGTCGAGGTGGTGCCCGGCCACGTCGAGCCTGCCCGCGAGACCACCCGGCCGCTCGGCCTTCTCCAGCACGGTCACCTCGTGACCGTCGCCGCGCAGGTGCAGGGCGGCGGACAGCCCCGCCAACCCCGCGCCCACCACGACGACCGAGTCGGTCCGGCCGCGGACCACGTGGACCAAGGGGTTCTCCTACCGTCGGCGCGCGGTGACCTGCGTGGCCAGCCGTCGCAGGGTGGTTCGGGCGGACGCGGTCATGGTGGTCTGGTCGAGGGCGTGCAGGGCGCTCGTGGTCAGCACCGCGATCTGCTCCTCCACGGCGCCCACCGCGCCCAGGTCGTGCAGCAGTTCGCGGACCTCGGCCAGCGCCCCGTCGGTGAGGTTCCGGCCCTCCAGGCACGACCTGAGCCGCCGCACGGCGTCGTCGCGGCCGGACGCGCGGGCCAGTCCGATCGCGACGGCCATCAGCGGTGTGCGCTTGCCCTCCCGCACGTCGTCGCCGACCGGTTTGCCCGTGACGGTGCTGTCGCCGAACACGCCGAGCAGGTCGTCCCGGAGCTGGAACGCCACCCCGATGTCGCGGCCGAACTCCCGCAGGGCGTCGACGAGGTCGGGCGGGGAGTCGGCGAGCGCGGCGCCCAGGTGCAGGGGCCGTTCCACGGTGTAGGCGGCCGTCTTGTAGCGCGCCACGCGCAGCGCCTGCTCCAGCGACTCCTCGCGGCGGGCACCGGCGAGCAGGTCGAGGTGCTGCCCGGCCATCATCTCCGTGCGCATCGCCTGCCAGGGCACCCAGGCCCGTGCGAGGGCGGGACCGTCGAGGCCCGCGGTGACGAGCGCGTCGTCGGCCCAGGCCAGCGCGAGGTCACCGACGAGGATCGCGGCGGAGTCGCCGTAGAGGCGGCTCTCGCCCGCCCAGCGCGCGCGCTGGTGGCGGGTCGCGAACACGACGTGCGCCGTGGGGCTGCCCCGCCGGGTCGTCGACCGGTCCATCACGTCGTCGTGCACCAGCGCGCAGCCCTGGAGCAGTTCCAGCGCCACGAGGGCCCGCACGGTCGTCCTGGCGCGGGGACCGTCGGCGTCGCCGCCCGCGGCCCGCCAGCCCCACCACGCGAACGCGGGCCGCAGCCGCTTCCCGCCGCGCAGGACGAGCGCGCTCAGCTCTCCGACCAGCTCCGGCGCGAGGTCGGCGTTCGGCCTGCCGTCGAGGAACGACACCAGCTCGGCGTGCAGCGAGCGGAACGCGCCGACGTCGGCAGGCGCGCCGCCTCGGACCCCTGGCGGGAGGCCCGCTGGAGCGTCGGGGGCCAGCGACATCATCGCCTCCTGGGATCGACGGGTGGCCCGTCGAGCTAAGCAGTGCCGCACCGGATCCGCACGACGACGACGTCCGTCGTGCGGAGAAGCCCCACGGGCCATACGGTGGCTCCCGACGTCTTCGGAAGGATTCGCGCCCCCATGTCGGTCCACCGGGAACTCGACGCCGCCGGGATCACCGATCCCCGGCTGCGCCTGGCCTACGAGCGCTGCCGCAGGCTCAACGCCGAGCACGGCCGCACGTACTTCCTCGCCACCAGGCTGCTCCAGCGCGAGCAGCGGCCCGCCGTCCACGCGCTGTACGGGTTCGCGCGGTGGGCGGACGACATCGTGGACGAGGTCCACGACGGCCGCTCCCCCGCCGAGCGCGCGGCGGAGCTGTCCGCCGTGCAGGACCGGCTGACCAGCGGGCTGGCGGCGGGCACCAGCGACGACCCGGTGATCGCCGCGGTGGTGGACACCGCGCGCCGCTACGACATCGACCACCAGCACTTCGCGGACTTCACCGCGTCCATGCGGATGGACCTCACGGTGACGGAGTACCCGACCTACGCCGACCTCGCCCGGTACGTGCACGGGTCGGCCGCCGTCATCGGCCTCCAGGTGCTGCCGGTGCTGGGCACCAGCGTGCCGCGCGAGGAGGCCGAACCGGCCGCCGCGGCGCTGGGCGTGGCGTTCCAGCTGACGAACTTCCTCCGCGACGTGGGCGAGGACCTGGACCGGGGCCGGGTCTACCTGCCGCTGGACGAGCTGGCGGCGTTCGACGTGGACCGGCCGATGCTCGAACACGCCCGCCGGACCGGCAGGACCGATCCCCGCATCCGGCGCGCGCTGGCCCACCAGGTCGCGCGCACCCGTGCGGTGTACCGCGAGGCGGAGCCGGGCATCGCCATGCTGGCACCGCGGTCGAGGCCCTGCGTGAGCACCGCTTTCCGCCTGTACGGCCGGATCCTGGACCTGATCGAGGAGGCCGACCACGACGTGCTGTCCGGCCGCGTCGTCGTGTCCGGCCGCAGCAGGCTGGCGATAGCCCTGCCCGCACTGGCCAGGTCCGTCCTGGCCCGGTCCGCCTGAGCCCCCTGGAGCCCTGCATGGCCGTTCGCATCCCCCTGCGCCTGTTCGACAGCCGCCCGTGGCCGGAGCAGGAGCCGACGTGGCGGGCCGCGAAGCCCGCGCTGATCGAGGCCTCGCTCAAGCGCGCGCTGGCGCGGCCGTCGGGCAACTGGTTCGTGATCGGGGCCAGCCGCGAGGTGACGGCGGACAAACCGTTCGGGCGCACCGTCTCCGGCCGCGAGGTGGTCGTCTGGCGCGGTGCCGACGGCGAGCTGCTCGCCGGGCCGGGGGCGTGCCCGCACCTGGGCGCGCCGCTGTGCGAGGGGGCCGTGCACCGCGGCGAGGTCGTCTGCCGGTGGCACGGATTGGCCTTGAACGGCCGGAGGTTCGGCTCCTGGAGCCCGTACCCCGCGCACGACGACGGGGTGCTGGCGTGGGTGCGGCTGGACGAGGTCGGCGGCGAGGAGCCGCTGCCGGAACCCGTGCTGCCCGTGCGACCGCCCTCGGGGTCGGTCGAGGCGGTCGCGACCGTCGTCGGCCGCTGCGAGCCGGAGGACGTGGTGGCGAACCGGCTCGACCCGTGGCACGGCGCGTGGTTCCACCCCTACTCGTTCGCGAACCTGAGCGTGCTGGAGACCCCGACCGAGGAGGACGACACGTTCCTGGTCGAGGTGGTGTTCCGGCTGGCCGGTCGGGTCGGCGTGCCGGTGGTGGCCGCGTTCACCTGCCCCGAGCCGCGCACGATCGTGATGCACATCGTCGAGGGTGAGGGGAAGGGCAGCGTGGTGGAGACCCACGCCACTCCCCTGGCTCCCGGTCCGGACGGCGCCGCGCGCACCGCCGTGGTCGAGGCGACGATCGCCCACTCCTCCCGCCGCGGCTTCGCCGTGGCCCGCTCCACCGCACCCGCGCTGCGACCGCTCATGCGCTGGGCCGCGAAACGCCTGTGGCGCGACGACATGGCCTACGCCGAACGCCGCTACGCGTTGCGCGCCACCGGACACCTCCCCGGCTGACCCCGCCCACGGGCACCCGGCACCGCCCCGGCGAGCCACCGGACACGTCCGGGCTGACCCCACCGACGGCAGACCGGCACGGCCCCGGCCAACCACCCCGGCTGACCCACCAGCGGGCACCAGACACCGTCCGGGGAGCCACCGGACACCTCCCGCTGACCCCACCCACGGCACACCGACACGGCCGGCTTCAGCGAACCAACCTCCGACTGACCCAGCCACAGGCACCCGACACCGCCCGGGGAGCCACCGAACACCTCCCGCTGACCCCACCCACGGCACACCGACACGGCCGGCTTCAGCGAACCACCCCCGGCCAACCACCAGCGGGCACCCGAGCCCCAGCGGGCCACCGAACACCTCTGGGCTGACCTACCAGCGGGCACCCGGGCCCCAACGGGCCACCGAACACCTCCCCGCCATCCCACCAGCGGGCGCCCGACACCGTCTCGGCGCGCCACCGGCTGTCCCCGCAGGCGGCGCGCCGACACCGCTCCGGCGGCTACCCCTCTCGCACCACCGCACGTCCGCCCGACCGAGCGGGCACCGGGTCCCGGCCCCACCGCCGCGCCGCGGCCCGCAGCAGCGGCCCCCGGCCGGAGGTCGGCACCGTCCACAGTGGAGTCCCGGCCACACCCCACCGGCTGAGCAGCTCGTTGGCCGCGGTGAAGCCCGTCGTCGCCGCGCGCTCCATGAGCGCCACCGGCAGGTCGACGCGGACCAGGTCACCCGCCAGCACCAGGAAGTCGTCCGGGGTGCGCACGGTCGGCCGGTCGGCGAACCCGCCCGGCGGGAACAGCGGGCAGTCCGCCCGCAGCTCGTGGCGCTCGTCCACGATCCCCGCGCCCCTGGTCTCCGGGTAGACCACGTGCAGCTGCTCCAGCAGCCGCGCGCGGGCCGTGCCCTGGTCGACGTCGGCGGGCAGCGCGTACCCGTGCAGCTCCACCACGGAACCGCCGGTGCGCGCCGCCCAGGCCCGTGCCTCGTGCTCGTAGTGGTTGAGCACGGACACGTTGTCGAGCAGGTCGTACCCGCTGGTGCCGAGGAACCCCGGCCGGTCGGCCCGCACGGGCCGGTCCAGCCAGTAGCGCGACACCAGGAAGGGCGGTGTGGTCTCCAGCGCCGCGATGGACCTCCGCCACCCGGCGTCGCCCAGCGGCGCCGAGTCGGCGACGATCCGGCGCAGCCCCGCCACGTCAGCGGCGAGCACGAGCGCGTCCACCTCGACGGACTCGCCCGGCACCCGGACGCTGAACCGCTTGTGCCGCCCCGGTTCCACGCCCTCCACCGGGGTCCCGGTGCGCACCGAGGCGCCGAACCCGGCGAGGTGGCGGCCGAGCGGGTTCCACAGCGCGTGCGGGAACGGGTCGGCCGCCACGTCGAAGAGCAGGCCCTCGGCCGAACCGAGGAAGTAGATGTGGAACATCGTCGCCAGCTCCGCGGCCGACATCCGGCTGGGGTGGGCGAAGAAGCTGCGGGAGAACACCTCGAACGCCAGCGCGTGCGCCGCGCGCGGGAACCGCACGTGCCCGAGGTAGGTCGCCGCGTCGATGTCGTCCAGCTCGTCGTACGTGCGCGGCACCGACACGTCGAGCAGCCGCAGGGCCGCGCGCGTGTTCACCGACGGCAGGTCGCTCCACGCGAAGGTGGGGCTGCGCCAGAGGAACGCGGTCGCGTTCCACGGCACCGCGCGGGGCAGCCCGGCGAAGCCCTCGCGGTGCCCGCTCGCGTGCCACAGCGGGTAGTCCGGCAGCCCGACCAGCGCGGTCCCCGCCGGGTCGACCCTGTTCAGCAGCGACCGCAGGTTGTAGTACTGCCGGAAGAACGCGTGGAAGCCGCGGGTCATCGTGGCGCTGCTGCCGTCGGCCAGTTCCGTCGCCCACCCGCCGACCCGGCCGCCGAGGTAGTCCTCGCGCTCCCACAGCACGACCCGCGCCCCGCGCTCGGCGAGGATGGTCGCGGCGGCCAGGCCCGCGATGCCGCCGCCGACGACACCGACCACCGGCGCGTCGTGCTCGAACGCGAACCGGCCTGCCGGCCCCGGCACGCGCACCGCCTTGCGGTCACGTCCGATCATCGTCCCCGCTCCTCAGGGGTAGTGGTCTCCCGCGCCCGCTCCCACAGCAGCAGGGTGAGGGTGACCATGGCGAACCCGAACAGGAAGTCCTCGACCGGGATGTCCCAGGGCACGCGGACCCCGCTGATGGCCCAGTCGGCGTACAGCACGATCGGCGCGTACAGCTTGGTCAGCCACCCGTCCACCAGCACCTGGAAGGCGAACACGATCCCCATGCTGGTCCAGTACGCCTTGCGGCGGAACAACCCGGTGCGCAGCACCACCAACTCCACGAGCACGGTCAGGACCGCGGCGACCAGCGCCGCTACCAGGTACTCCCTGCCCACGGGCGTCCTCTCACGTTCGCTCCACCTCGACGCTCCGGTCCACCGCGGGCCGCTCACCGTGCAGCGCCGTGACGGCCTCGTAGGTCAGCACGGCGCAGATCGGGATCACGACGAAGAACACCAGCTCCTCCAGCGGCAACGCCCCCGGCAGCCGCACCCCCGTGACGAACTCGGGGTTGTAGTCCCAGTGCTGCCTGGCGATGGCCGCGAGGTCCCACGCGGTGAAGACGGCCACCACGGGCAGGACCGCGCGGGCCAGCCGGGCGGGGCGGCGGTACACCCCGGCACCGCGGAACTCCAGCGGCGCGGTCACGAGCAGGCAGGCGAGCAGCAGGGCCAAGTATTCCCAACGACTGTCCAACGACGAACCTCCCGTGCTGTCCTCCCACCGTAGAGCCGCGCCGGGGTGTTCGCTTGGTGGCCGACGACCTCAGACCTCCACGTCCGGGTCCTCGGACACCGAGCGCAGCGGCGTGAGGGTGGGGTGGCCCGCGGCCAGCAGGGCGGCGTCGCTGCCGGGTTGCAACTCCTCCTCCACGAACACGGCGGCGAGGCTGATCGACCCGTCGTCGGTGTCGTGGAGCTTGCTCCGCACGGCGCCGAAGTCGGCGAGGCCCGCCCTCTCCGGCGGACCGACCTCGGGGCGGTTGGGAACGTTGAGGTTGAGCACGCTGCCCGGTGGCAGCGCGGCGAGCCGGTCGAACAGCTCGGACGCCACCGCGACGGCCGTGGCCCAGTGGTGCTCGACATCGGCGTCCAGCCCCACGTCCAGCGACACGGCCATGGCGCGCGCGCCGTTGATGGACGCCGTCAGCGCCGCGCCGACGGTGCCGGAGTGCAGGACGGCGCGGCCGACGTTCGCGCCGCGGTTCACCCCGGACAGCACGATGTCCGGAGGGTCCCCGAAGGCCCCCTGGCACGCCACCAGCGCGATGAGGCCGGGGTGGGCGGAGACCGCGTGCGCGGGCACGTCCGGCAGGTCCGGCAGCACGCGCCGCTCGACCTCGATCCGCCGGTCGTCCTGCGCCGCGGTCAGTCCGGCGCTGGTGCCGCTGGCCTCCTGGACGGGCGCGGCGACCACCGCGGTCCACCCGTGCTCGACCGCCCCGCGCGCCAGCGCGAGCAGGCCCGGCGAGTCGATGCCGTCGTCGTTGGTGATCAGGACCCTCACGCGGCGTCCTCCCACGGTTCGAGCACGACCCGGCCGACCAGCTCGCGCACCACGTCGCCGCTGCCGGACCCCAGACCGTGCCGGGTCACGTTCACCGCGCCCGCCGCCGCCCCGAGCTTGATCGCGTCCTCCACGGACAGCCCGTTCGCCAGGCCCGCGGCGAGCCCCGCGGTCATCGAGTCACCACCGCCACGGGTGTCCACCGGGCTCAGCGCGGGCGACTCCACGAGGTAGAACCGGTCGTCGACCAGCGCCAGGGTGGCCTCGGCGGCGCGCGACACCACGACCACGCGGGGGCCGAACGCCGCCACCTCGCGGCACCCCGCCACCAGGTCGGGGAGCGAGTCGGACTCGGCCATCCCGTCGGACACCAGCTCCTCGTGGCTCACCTTCACCACCTCCGGGCCGCCCGCGAGCGCCGCGGCCAGCCGATCCCCGGACAGGTCGACCACGACGCGGCAGCCGTGCGCGCCCAGGTCCTTGGCCAGCCGCTCGTAGACGGAGCTGGGCACCGGCTCGTCCTCCTCGGCGGGCCCGCTGAGCACCGCCACCCCCGCGCCGAGCGCCTCGACCAGGGTCATCTCGTACAGGTCGTCCAGCTCGTGCCGCGTCAGCACGTCCGCGGGCATCCGGATCACCTGGTCGCGGTCGCCGTCGCGCCGGTCGTGCACGTACGCGCCGTTGCGGGCCGCGACCTCGCGCACCCGCAGCTCCACCCCGATCAGGTGCCGCAGCACCTGGCCGGTCTCACCGCCCAGCGCCGAGCACAGCACGACCTCGGCACCCAGCGACTCGATCATCCGCGACTGCCACACCCCCTGCCCGCCCGCGTGGACGTGGACGTCGGGCGTCCCGTCCAGGTCCTCCACCGTCACCGTCAGCAGTGGAGACGGTGCGAACACCGCCACTCGTCCCTTGGTCATGTCGACCAATTACCCGCTTTGTCCGCTTTTCACGCCAAGATCGTCTAGGCGTCCACGACGTGGTGGCGCTCGATGTAGCTCTTGAACCCCTTGAGGTAGCTCTGGAGCCGCGCCCCGACGACCCCGACCGTCGTACCCAGCACCTCCAGCGCGCCGTCCGGCTCGAAGTCCAGGCGCAGGTCGACGCACGACCGGCGTTCGCCGAGCGCGGTGAACGTCAGCGAGCCGGTGTGGTGCGCCCCCGCCGTGGCGCGCCAGGCGATCCGCTCGTCCGGCACCCGTTCGACGATCTCCACGTCGAACTCGCGCTGGAACCCGCCGAAACCGGTCATCCAGTGCGTGTGGTCTGCGTCCAGCTCCGTCACGTGCTCCACGCCGGACATGAACCGCGAGTACGACTCCGGCTTGTTCCACTGGCCGTACGCCACGGACACCGGCACGTCGACCTCGATCGTCTTCTCGTAGATCGGCACCGCGACCTCCTCCACCTCGTTGAGCCGTTCGGACCAACGTCCCACGCGGCACGCGGTCGTGCTGGACGAGCGCCTCGGCGGAGGTGGCTGATCATGAACGCTCGACGGTTCGCGCGGCGGCGGTTACGCTGAGTCCACACGGGTAATCCCCCTGTGCGTCAAACAGCCGGCGCGCACTCCACCGGGCGTACGTGGTGGCGATGTGTGCCGAGCAGGAACACCTCGCGCCGTCGTGCGCCGTGCGATCGCCCCTCCTCCCCCGTTCCGGACCCGGCCCAGCCTGGTCGGTGACGGCGGTCGGGCACGGGGCGTCGCAGGCTGTCCGAGGAGCAGAACAGATGACTGACGCGTACACGTCCCCAGCCTTCGCAGAGGGCCGCTGAGATGCGGGTGGCCATGGTGGCGACGGCATGGGAAGCGGAGTCCGACGACCGGAACCGGCACATCGCGGAGCTGTCCGGCGCGCTGAGCGGGCAGGGCCACGACGTGACCCTCTACCGGCGGCGGACGTCCCCGTCCGGCCAGGGGACGACGGAGGTGGACGGGTACCGGGTCGTGCGGGTTCCCGCGGGCCCGCACGCACCGCTGTCGAAGGCCGACCTGCTGGGGCACCTCGACGAGTTCGGGGCGTTCCTCGAAGACGAGTGGAGGGACCGGCGACCGGACGTCGTGCACCTGCACTCCTGGACGTCCGGGCTCGCCGTCGCCGACGGCCGCGGCGTTCCGCTCGTGCAGTCCTTCCACGGCCTCGGCGTCGTGGAGCAGCGCTTCCGGAAGACGGCCGCGCCGGGGCGGGCCACCATCGAGCGGCTGGTCGGCGCGGCCGCGTACCGGGTGCTCGCGGGCAGCGCCGAGGAGGTGTTCGACCTCATCCGGATGGGGGTGCACCGGTCACGGGTGTCGCTCGTGCCCCGCGGCGTCGACACCCGGCTGTTCCAGCCCGACGGCCCGGCCATGCGCGGCGGTGCCCGGCACCGCCTGCTGGCGCTGGGCGACGTGGCGCCGCACAGCGGGTTCGAGACCGCGATCAGCGTCCTCCCCCGGCTCCCCGGCGCCGAACTGGTGATCGCGGGCCCGATCCGGCACACCGATCCCCGGCGCGACCCGGAGGTGGAGCGGTTGGTGCTGCACGCCCGCGGGCTCGGGGTCGCCGACCGGGTCACGTTCACCGGTCGGGTCGACCACGTGAGGAAGCCCGCCCTGCTGCGGTCGGCCGACGTGGTGGTGTGCCCGTCCTGGTACGAACCGTCCGGCTCGGCGGCGCTGGAGGCCATGGCCTGCGGCGTCCCGGTCGTCGCGTCGGCCGTGGGTGCCTTCAAGGACGTCGTCGTCGACGACGTGACGGGGGTGCTGGTGCCGCCGAGGGACCCGCGCGCACTCCTGGTCGTGCTCCGCGGCCTGCTGGCCGACGGCACGCGGCGCGAGATGTACTCGATCGCGGGCGCGGACCGGGTGCACGCCCGCTACGACTGGGACCGCGTCGCGGCTGAGGTGGTGGACGCCTACGACAGGGCGCCCGCCGTCCGCTCCCCCGCGCGCGGGACCTCGGCGAGGGGTCGGTAGTCCGCCGTTCCGGGTCGCGGCCGACGCGGCCCGGAACGGTTGCGCCCCTTCACCTCCGCGGTGCCGACCGGCCCGCGGGCACCAGCGCGATCAGGAGTCCCGAGACGGCCGTGCGGGCGTAGGCCAGCCCCTCCGGTGTCGGCAGGTCGAACACGAGCGGGGAGGCGAAGTCCAGGAGCAGCCGCCCGTAGACGAGCGCGAGGGCCACCCCGTACAGCCGGGCGTGGTGGTGCCGACCGCACAGCGCGACACCCACCAGCCCGGTGCACACCTGCAACGCCTGCACCTCGGTGGGCAGGGGCAGCAGGTGGGCCGCGCCCGCCGCGACCTGCCACAGCCCCGCGACCAGCGCGAGCAACTGGATCCTGCTGAACCTCCGCCGCAGCGGTGGGGCGCCCGCCTCGACGTGTCGTGGACCGGTCATGACAGATCAGTACCCGCACCAGGTGACCGCAGTCCACGGATCGCGGCGGCGATCCGCCCGCCGACCTCGGTGGTCGGCGGGCGGGTCACCCGGCTCCGGCCGTGGCGCGGCCCGGTGCTCCCCGTCTCCCCGTCGCCGTCGGGCTGGTGGTGGTCGCCGTGGTGAAGATCAGCGGCGCGGGTCGTGGAACCCACGACGACGAACGTGCCGGGGTTCCCGTTGGTCCTGCTCGGCGTCGTGCCGGCCGCCCGCCCCCGTCAGCGCGATGTGGGACGGACGACGTCGGCTGCCCTCATCCCGTCGGGGTGACCACCGGTGCCTGCTCCTGCTGGACCTCCGGCGGCGGTGTCGACGACTCCGCCTGCGCGGGTGGTGAGCCGGTGGTCGCCGTGGTGCTCGGCTCGACCGGCTCGGCCGGGCGCGGGGGCGGCACGTAGCCCGAGCTGATCGACAGCGTCACGGTGGTGCCGGTGAGGGCGGTGCCGCGCGGTGACTGCGCGACGACGGTCCCCCTGGCCTGCGAGGAGTTCACCGTCTGCACGGCGAACCGGTACCCGGCCTTCTCCAGCGCGGCGCGGGCGTTGTCCGAGCCGCTGCCCACGACGTCGGGGATCCGGATCTCCGGCCCTCCCTTGACGTAGCGCTCCTCGACGGGCGGCATCGGCTTGGGCGGCAGTTCGGCGTGCACCTTCACCATCGTCGAGAACCACGTCCGCGCGGGCACGGTGCCGCCGTAGATGTCGCCCTCCGCGCACAGCCGGGGCGTGCCCGTCACGCAGATGCCGCGCGGTTCCGGACCGTCGTTGAACGTCTGCACGGCACCCGCGTAGTCAGCGGTCGCGCCGACGAACGCGGCCGACTTGTAGTCCTCGGTGGTGCCCGTCTTGCCCAGCATCGGCTTGTCCCACCCGACCTGCTGCGCGGCCACCGCGGACGTGCCGCTGCCCTGGTCGTCCTTGCTGAGCCCGACCGCGAGCGCGTTGGCGAGCGGCTCGGCCACGACCTGCTCGCACGGGGCTCGGGTGACCTCGACCGGCTCGCCGTTGCGGTCGACCACCTCGCGGACCGGCGACGGCGGGCACCACGTGCCGCCGCTCATCAGCGTCGCCGCGACGTTCGCCAGCTCCAGCGTGCTGACGGGAGCGGGGCCGAGGGTGAACGACGCGTTGCCGTTCGCCTTGTAGAACTCGGCCTGCGACACGCGCAGGTCCTTCTGCTCGGCGGTGGGGTTGGGCTCGTACCCGGCGATCGTGGTGGCCATGGTCCGCCGCATCCCCAGCCGCGACGCCATGTCGACGACGTTGTCCAGGCCGACCTGCTCCTCCAGGATCACGAAGCCGGTGTTCGGCGACGTGGCGAGCGCGGTCTGCAACGTCATCTGCTGCGGGTAGCGGTCGGTGTTGTTCTCCAGGCAGTACCAGCGGGTGTTCGGCTCCCCCGTGGCCGGGCACCCGGCGGCCCCGCCCTTGAAGACCGCGGAGACGTGACGGCTGGGCGTGGAGATCGTGTTCTCGATGCCCAGGCCCTTCTCCATCGCCGCGGCGGCGGTGAAGATCTTGTAGACGGACCCGGCGCCGAACTTGTTCTCCACGCCGCTGGGCAGGTCGAACTGGGTCTGGTTCGCGTCGACCTTCAGGCCGTAGTCGCGGTTCGCCACGAGCGCCACGACCTCGTGGTTGTCCTTGCCCGGCCGGACGACCGCCATGGTGTTGGCGATGCCGGGGGTGTCCTTGGCGACCTGCTCCTCGGCGGCCAGCTTGGCGTGCTGGGTGATCGTGCGGTCGAGCGGCGTCCTGATCGTGTAGCCGCCGGTCTTCAGCTGCTCCAGGCTGAACCCCGACTCGGTCAGGTAGTTCACCACGTACGAGCAGTAGAACCCGTACTCGGGACCCGCGCCGACGCACCCGCTGGGCAGGGTCCGCACGGGCTGCCGCAGGACGATCGGCTCCCGCTGGTAGGCGTCGGCCTCGGCGCGCGCGAGCTTGCCGTTGTCCACCATCATGTCGATCACGTCGTTGCGGCGCTTGAACGCCTTCTCCGGGTAGGCCTCGGGGTCGAGGGCGGACGGGCTGTTCACCATCCCCGCCAGGACGGCGGCCTGCGGCACGGTCAGCTTGTCCGGCGTCGTGTCGAAGTAGGCCTGCGACGCGGCTGCGACGCCGAAGATGGTCGAGCCGAACGGCACCACGTTGAGGTAGCGCGCCAGGATCTCGTCCTTGTCCAGCTCGTTCTCCAGCTGGATCGCGATGCGGGCCTCGCGCGCCTTGCGGGCGATGGTCTGCTCCTGGGCCTTCTGCTGCTCGGCCTTGTTGTTCCGCGCGACCACGTGCACGAGGTAGTTCTTCACGTACTGCTGGGTGAGCGTGGACGCCCCCTGCGACACGGTGCCGCTGGCCTGGTTGGTCGCGGCGGCGCGCAGCGTGCCCAGCCAGTCCACGCCGTGGTGCTCGTAGAAGCGGCGGTCCTCCACGGACGTCAGCGCGTCCTTCATGGCCGACGAGATCATGGCCGCGGGTGTCAGCACGCGGTACTGGTCGTAGAGGTACGCGATGGGCTCACCGCCGCTGTCGGTGATCGTGGTCATCAGCGGCGGGTCCGTCTCCACCAGCACCGTCGAGATGCTGTCCACCTGGTCGCTCATGCGGTTGGACACGACCCCGACGGCCCCGACCGCCGGGAACATGATCCCCGCCAGCACGAAACCACCGAGCAGGGACAGCACACCCAGCTTCGCCAAGCACTCCCAGATCCTCACCTGTCCACGGTAGACCCGAACGGCGGCGGAAGTGCCCGTACGGCAACGGGTTCATCACTTGGGCGGACGAACGCCGCGAGGATGTTTGGACCCGTGGGCTCACCCCGAACGGGGACGATCACCCGGCAGGCGAGCGGCAGCGGCGGTCGCGGTCACGGCGTGCTCCCACGACCGCCTCGCACGTCACCCGGCAGGGTCGACCGCACGACGGTGGGTTTCCCCGGCGTCGGGGCGGGGGTAGCCCCCACCGAACGCACGCACCCCACCGGCTCCCTCCACAGTGGACCATGCCGCTGGGGCGAGCCGCCACCAGGAGAAGGAGGCCACGTGTCGATCCGATCCGGCGCACCGAGGCCGACGTCCCGCGTCAGCGTCGTCGCCATCACCGCGGTACTGCTCACCACGACCGCTCCCGCCCGCGCGGAGACCGTCCTGCCCGCCGGGTCGGCCGACCACTACGCGGGGTCGCAGATCGCCCGGCACGAAGGTCCTGGCGACACGTCGATGTCCGTGACGCCGTCCTCGCAGGACGTGGTGGAGGGCATCGACGTCAGCAGCCACCAGGGCGACGTCGACTGGCCGCTGCACTGGGAGGAGGGCAAGCGGTTCTCCTACGTCAAGGCGTCCGAGGGCACCGGCTACCTCAACCCCTCCTTCGCGCAGCAGTACAACGGCTCGTACGACGTGGGCATGATCCGGGGCGCCTACCACTTCGCCCTGCCCGACCGGTCCGACGGCGCCACGCAGGCCGACTACTTCGTGGACAACGGCGGCGGGTGGTCGGCGGACGGGCGCACGCTGCCCGGCGCGCTCGACGTCGAGTACAACCCCTACGGCAGCACCTGCTACGAGCTGTCCGCGGAGGAGATGGTGGAGTGGATCACGAGCTTCAGCGACACCTACCTCGCCCGGACGGGCCGCAGGCCGGTCATCTACACGTCGACGAACTGGTGGAACCAGTGCACCGGGCGGCTCGGCGACCTGAGCGGCACCAACCCGATGTGGGTGGCCAAGTACTCCGAGGAGGTCGGCGCGCTGCCGCACCCGTGGGAGGTGCACACGATCTGGCAGTACAGCTCGACCCCGCTGGACCAGAACACCTTCAACGGCTCCTACGACCGGCTGGTCTCGTTGAGCACCGGGGCCCCGTCCGTCTGATGTGGATGGACCCGGTCGGCGCGCAGGGCGTGGCGGGGCGCGGTGGTCCCGGACCGGCGGGGCGCCGGCACGTCGGCCGGGGCCTCGTGCTTCGGCGACCGCGACGCGCCCTCCCGGTGCGCGGTCTCGACGACGACCGCGATCAGCCTCGCGAGGCGGAGCAGCCCTCCGGTGTGCGCGAGCCGGGTCCGGACGGCCTCGGCGCGGAGCGCGACGAGCTGCCGGGTCGCGTCCTCCGCCGCGGCCAGCGCCGCGTCGCGGTCGGAGCGCGCCAGGTCGACGTCCCGGTCGGCGGCGGCGAGCGCGGCGTCGACCTGGTCCCGGTCGTAGCCGCGCCACCTCGTGTCGAACTGCCGGTCACCCAGGTCCAGCATCTCGTCGAGCATGGCGACTCCTCGGACGGTCGAAGCACTTCCCTGGGGGCACGGATACCCGAGGCCCCCTCGACCAGTCCGCACACCGTGGAATTCACCCGTTCTCGTGACACCACTCACCGCGAGTGACCCACGCCCCCGACTGACCGGATGACCGATCCGGTCAGTGTGGTCGACGGCATGAGCGACAACGAGCGCGAGCGGGTCCTGGTCGTCGGGACGGGCATCAGCGGGATCGCCACGGCGGGGCGGCTGCACCGGGCCGGGCGGGGTGGACGTGACGCTGCGGGGCGCGGTGGCGCGCACCTCGACCACCGAGCGCTTCGAGCTGGTGGTGGGCGCGGACGGGCTGCGCTCGACGGTCCGGTCGCTGGCGTTCGGCCCGCACGAGCGGTACCCGGAACGCCTCGGCTTCATGGTCGCCGCGTTCGAGCACCCCGGCACACCCGCCGGGCTCGCACCCGGACAGGGCGGCCACGCTGCTGGAGCCCGACCGCTCGATGTGGGTGTTCGCCTTCGCCGACCACGACCCGACCGTGCCGCTGAGCCGGCGCACCGACGACGTGGACGCCCAGGTCACCCGCCCGCCGAGACGGCGCGCCGCGTTCGGGCCGCGGGAGCCGGGCAGCGCGCTCGGCGCCGCGCTGGACGCGATGGAGAACAGCGACGCTGCCCGACGACCCCCGCTCGGCCGGGCTGCTCGACGCCCCGTGCCCCGACGCGGTGATGCGCCGGTTCCCGCCGATCTGGCGGGCGAACGACCTGGCCAGGACCGACTGGCCGTTCGTCGACCCGGCGTTCGCCCCGCGGCCCCTCGTCCCCCGGTTCCCGGTGGCCACCGCGGACCCCCACCCCCGATCGGGCGTCGACGATCCCGAACGGGTCCTCGCCCCGGCCGTCACCGCGCTGCTCGGACCCGGACGGGCGACCCTGGAGCAGGTCGGGGCGACCGCGGAGCAGTGCCCGCGAGCGCGCCACCGTGCTGGACCTCGTCGGCGGCCCGTCCGGTTCGGACTGGGGGCGGGCGGTCACCCCGCGGTGCCGCGCCGGAACGTGTGCAGCACGGCCACCACCAGCACCACCCCGCTCAGGAACACGGCCAGGACCCCGCCGAGCAGCAGCGCCGCGGCCGTCGGCCCGAGCGCGGGGACGCTGGCACGGGCCGACAGCCGGGTGTCGACCACCCGCGACCCGTCCGGGTTCAGCACGACGACGGCCCACTCCCCCTCCTCCGCCTGCCACGCCAGCGTTCCGGTCCCGTACGCGACCCAGATCGGCCTGGCCGCGGGCGCGCTCGGCGCCGGGCCGCCCTCCCGGTGCCGGTAGCCGATGTCCGCCCCGTTCGTGCGCACCTCGTCGTAGGCCACGCCGGAGAGGTAGTCGGCCACGTCGGCGGCGGCCCCGATGCCGACGAACACGTCGGGGTCGGCCCGCAGTTCCACGATCCCGAGCCAGTCGTGCCCGATCGTCACCCCGGTCCTGGTCCACCGCATGTCGACGGTGCCGAACGACAGCGCGTACCCGCTGGTGCGGAACGACTTCGAGCCGGTGGCAAGGAAGCCGTCGGCGTCCCGCCGGGTCGTGTCCGCCCAGAGCCCGACCGACCCCGCCGCCGAGAGGACCGAGCCGAGGACGAGCAGGAGCGCGCAGAGCACGACGGCGGCCGTGCGAGCACCGGACCGGCGGTCGGCGGTGGGCGGGAACGGGTCTCGGTCGCTGGTCGTCACGGCGGGCTCGTCGTCACCGGTCCCCCGGCGGAACGGCGGGTACACGTCGCTCATCAGGCCAACGTACGCGCAGCGGGAGGACCGCAGAGGGCGAGTTCTCGGCGTTCGGCCCAGTGATCACCGGCCTCCCGCGCCCTTCCGTCCATTCGAGACGGACCTCGACCGCGATCGGGCAGAAGGCGCTCGGGGTTGATCCGTTCGGGCGCGGTGACAAGGGCCGCCGGGTGCGCGACGCTCAGGGGGACACGTCCGTTCGCGCTCGGAGGTGGTGGGTGACGGGCTGGGAGCAGCAGGTCGCCGAGAACGCGGTGCGCTACCGGCGGCTCCACGAGCGCCTCGCGCGGACGTCGATCACCGAGTCGTCCGGGGACGGCACCGTGAAGGTGACGGTGTCGGCCAGCGGCCTGATCACCGACCTCGTGCTCCGGGAGCGCCGGCGCCCCGAGCCGCTGCCGCGGATCGCCGCGGAGATCATGGACTGCGTCCGCCGGGCCCAGGCGCGGATCCCGGACCTGTTGCGGCAGGCGATGGTCGACACCGTCGGCCCGCAGGACCCGAGCACGCACCTGCTGGTGTCGGAGGCCAGGCAACGGTTCCCCCAGCCCCCTGGCGGCACCTCCGACGCGCCGGACCCGGTCCGACCGCGGACCGTCCACGAGCAGCGACCGGCGGCGCGGCGGGCGGTCGCCGACCCCGACGACGACTGGGCCGACCCGGTGGTCATGGACGAGGGCTAGGGCCTGGACAGGGGCAGCCGGACCGCGGGCGGCAGCGCCGCCGGGACGGGGTCGGCCTGGAACGACTGGATCATCAGCGCCGCGAAGCGGCGGGACGCGGCCACCCTCATCGCGGGCGACTCGGCGCGGATCCCCTCGTTCGCCATCAGCGCGAGGCTGATGTCCTCCACCACGAAGTCGCCCCGCAGCGAGCCAGCCTCCTTGGCGCGCCGCACCAGTTCGAACAGCTGCCGCAGCGTGCGGTCGCGCTCGGCGACGAAGTCGACCGCGCGGTCCACCCTGGAGGTGAACGCGCGGGCGAACCCGCGGTCGAGGGCGTGCACCTCCATCAGCCCCTCGACCACCAGGCAGAAGCCGCTCCACGGGTCGGCCGCCGCGAGCCCCTCCCGCACGATCGCCGAGCACGAGGCCATCTGCTCGGCGAACGCCTCGGTGAGCAGGGCCTCCTTGCTCCGGAAGTGCCGGTAGACGGTCGCGACACCGACCTCGGCGCGCCGGGCGATCTCCCGGATCGGCACGTCGAGGCCGTCGGCGGCGAAGGCCGCGCGGGCGACCGCCAGCACCCGCAGGCGGTTGTCGCGGGCGTCCGAGCGGAGGCTCGCTACCACTTGGGCCGTCACCGTTCTCACTTTAGCCAAACGGACGGGGTGCTCCGTTACGGTCCCGCCGCATGAGAGCAGTCCAGTTCACCAGGTACGGCCCGCCCGACGTCGTGCACGTCGCCGAGGTGCCCGCGCCGCACGCCGGGCCCGGCGAGGTCCGCGTCGCCGTCCGCGCCTCCGGCCTCTCCTCCGGGGAGACCCTCATCCGGTCCGGGGCGCTGCGCGACGTCGTGCCGACCGCGTTCCCCCACCGGACCGGGTACGACGCCGCGGGCGTGGTCGACGAGGTCGGCGACGGCGTGACGGGTGTGGCCGTCGGCGACGAGGTGTTCGGCATGACCGACCCCGCCAGGCGCGGGTCCAACGCCGACCACGCGGTCCTGTCCGCCTGGGCGCCCAAACCGGCGGCGTGGAGCTGGGAGGAGGCGGGCGGCGCGGCGGGTAGCGTCGAGACCGCCACCCGCGTCCTCGACCGGCTGGCGGTCGGCGCCGGGCACACCGTGCTCGTGCAGGGCGCGGCGGGCGGGGTGGGCACCGTCGCCGTCCAGCTCGCCCTCGCCCGCGGCGCCACCGCCGTCGGCACGGCGTCGAAGCGCAACCACGACTTCCTGCGGTCCCTCGGCGCGCAGCCCACGACGTACGGTGCCGGGCTGGTCGACCGCGTCCGCGCGCTCGCCCCGGCCGGGGTGGACGCGGTCTTCGACTGCGCGGGCGGAGCGCTGCCGGACCTCGTGGCGATCGCGGGGGACGCGGCCCGCGTCGTGACGATCGCCCCGGACCTCACCGCGGCGGCCCACGGCGTGCACGTGTCGCACGGCGCGCCCGCCGACGGCACGGCGTCGGCCGTGGGGACCCGTGCCGACCCGCTCGCGCTGCACGGCTTGGCGCTCGCGGTGGCGCTCGCGCGCGAGGGCAGGCTGCGGGTGCCGGTCGCGGCGGCGTTCCCGCTCACCGAGGCCGCGGCGGCGCACGAGCTGAGCGAGAGCCGCCACGCACGGGGTCGGATCGTGCTGGTGCCCTGACCACCCCGTCGTCCGCCGCGGAATTCGCGGACCACCGTCGTCGAATCCGCCCGGTCCACCCGGAAGTGGACCGGGACGGGTTCGACGACAGACCCGTTGCGGTTATCGAGGTGGCCGGAAAAGCACCGGCACGCGGCTCCCACCCCACCGACCGGGGAATCCCACTGGTCCATTCAGGTAATCCCGACCAGCGCCGAGACCACCGGTTATGCGCTGTCGATCACCATGACCATTCGCATTCGAGCGACCTCCCACATGCCCCGAAAGTGTCATTGCACCGACAGATCAACTTGCTATGTTCGTCCAAGCGACATCGACTCCGGTGAATTCGACAATTCGAGCCCGGACGGTTCCCCACGCCGCGATCGTCCCGTCGCACCGGCCCCCAGGAAGGGATCCACTCCTGTGACCTCTGTCCGCACCGCTCCCGCCGAGGTTCTCCGCACCGACTACCAGAAGTCCGTCGCGTCCTACTGGAACGCCGAGCAGGACCCGGTCAACCTGCGGCTGGGCGACGTCGACGGGCTGTACCACCACCACTACGGGATCGGCGAGGTCGACCCGTCCGTCCTGGAGGGGCCGGAGGCCACGCGCGACGAGCGGATCATCGCCGAGATGCACCGGCTGGAGACGGCGCAGGCGGAGGTGCTGCTCGACCACCTCGGCGACGTCCGGCCGCAGGACCGGCTGCTCGACGCGGGGTGCGGGCGGGGCGGCAGCAGCATCATGGCCAACCAGCGGTTCGGCTGCGAGGTCGACGGCGTGTCCATCTCGCAGAAGCAGGTCGACTTCGCCAACCGGCAGGCGGCCGCGCGGGGCGTGGGCGACAAGGTGCGCTACCACTTCCGCAACATGCTGGACACGGGGTTCGAGACCGGGTCGCGGCGGGCGATCTGGAACAACGAGAGCACGATGTACGTCGACCTGTTCGACCTGTTCGCCGAACACGCGCGGCAGCTGGAGTTCGGCGGTCGCTACGTCACCATCACCGGCTGCTACAACGACGTGACCGGCGGCCGGTCCAAGGCGGTCGCCCAGATCGACCAGCACTACACCTGCAACATCCACCCGCGCAGCCAGTACTTCAAGGCCATGACGGCGAACGGGCTCGTGCCCATCTCGGTGGTCGACCTGACCGCGCAGACGATCCCGTACTGGGAGCTGCGCGCGAAGTCGTCGGTGGCGACCGGGATCGAGGACCCGTTCCTCACCGCGTACCGGGAGGGCAGCTTCCACTACCTGCTCATCGCCGCCGACCGCGTCTGACCCGATCCCGTCGCGGCCGAGCCCACAGGAAGCGAAGCGATGCCGGACCCGCACCACACCACGTCCACGTTCACCGGCCTCGGCACGTCGGCCGCGCGCTTCGCCGCCCGGCTCGGCGGCGGCGGTCTCGAACTGGGGTCGCACCACCCGGAGGCCGGGCACGACCCGGCGTACGCGTACCGGCGGTGGGGTGGCGGAACGGCCTCACCGCTGTACTGCCCGCTGCCGGAGCGGGTGGACGACGCGCTGGCGGAGGAGGTGGACCGGCGGCTGGTCGCCTGGGCGGAGGGGTGCGGCTTCTCCGAGGAGGAGGCCGCCCAGCTCGGCAGGGCGGAGTTCGGGCGCCTGGTCGTGCTGGCCCACCCGGACTGCGACGACCTGGAGCGGCTGCTCATCTCGGCCAGGCTCAACGCGGCGTGGTGGGCCGCGGACGACCTCTACGCGGACGACACCGCGCTCGGGGCCGTCCCGGCCGAACTCCCCCAGCGCCTCGCGCTGGCGATGGCCGCCATGGACCCGCTGCCGGGCGCGGGCGAGTTCACCCGCGACCTCGACGAGGCACTGCGCGCCGACCGGGTGCTCGTCGCGCTGCGCTCGGGCATGGAGCACCTGGCCGACCACGGCACACCCGCCCAGTGCCAACGGGTCTGCCACTCGACGTTCACGATGTTCGTGAGCTGGACCGCCTACGCGGCGTGGAAGCACAAGGGCGTGCAGCCGCCCGCGTGGGAGTACCTGGCGGCCAGGCAGCACGACAGCTTCTACACGTCCATGACCCTCGTCGACGTGCTCGGCGGCTACGAGCTGCCCGCGAACCTCTTCTACGAACCCCGCGTGCGGAGCGCCGCCATCCAGGCGGGCACGGCGGCCGTGCTCGTCAACGACCTGTTCTCGGTGACCAAGGACCTCGCCGACGAGAACCCGCCGGGCAACATGGTCCTCCAGGTCGCCGCGGACCGCGGCTGCTCGGTCGAGGAGGCGACCGAGGTGACCGTGGACCTCCACAACGGTCTGGTCCGCGACTTCCAGGCCACGCACCGGACACTGCGGACGGTGGCGTCCCCGCAGTTGCAGCGGTTCATGCACGGCCTGCGGGCGTGGATGGGCGGCGGGTTCGAGTGGCACTCGACCAGTCCGCGCTACCGGACCGACGCCACGACGTAGTTCAGGTCCGTGAACCCGTGGGGCGCCACGGGTTCACGGCGGCGCCACCGCCGTCCGCCGGGCCGACCGACCACGGCCCCGCGTTCCCGCCTCCTCGCGCCGCGGGTCCGCCCGACCAACCGCGCCGCCGACATCCGGCCGCGGGCCCTGGCCAGGACCGCCGAGACCCGCCGGCGCACCGAGCACCACCGCGAACCCGAGGACGGCTCGGCCCGGACCGGTGTCCGCCACACCCGCCCCTGCTAGGCCGACGTGGCGATTGACACCCACACCTCGAACATCACTCTGAGAGCGCTCCCAGTCGCCTGTGTCACCGAGGACATCCGACGAAGCGCACACGTCACGCGGTCCTGCCCGCCCTGGTCCTGGTCGGCGCACAACTGTTCGCACCGGACACGGGAGCGCTGGCCGGGCCCGGCGTGAGCGTCTCGGCAACACCCGTGCCGGGCTGGAGACCGTCAGCGACACCGCCATCGGCGCGAACCACGCCATCTGGGACACCACCCTCGGCACGCCCGAGGTCGCCGACCTCGTGAAGGGCGCGGGCGTGCGGGCGCTGCGCTACCCCGGCGGCTCGTACTCCGACATCCACCACTGGCGCGACCACACCGCCCCCGGCGGCCACGTCGCGCCCTGAAGCACTGGGAGATCGGCAACGAGCTGCACGGCAACGGCCACCACGGCGCCGCGTGGGAGGCCGACGACCACCCCGAGAAGACCCCGGCGGAGTACGCGACCATCGTCCGGCAGTACGCCGAGGCGATGAAGGCGGTCGACCCGACGATCGAGGTCGGCGCCGTGCTGACGACGCCGGGCGACTGGCCGGACGGGATCGTGGCGAGCGGCGACGCGGGCACGTGGAACGAGGTCGTGCTCTCGATCGCGGGTCCGGTGGTCGACTTCGGGATCGTGCGCTGGTACCCGACCGGGTCGAACGGCCCCGAGTCGCTGTCCAGGACCGACCGGATCGCCAACTTCGTGAGGATGGTCCGCGAGCAGGCGACCCGCCACGCGCACAAGGACCTGCCGATCGCGCTGACCGAGGTCAACACGTCGTACGGGATGAACACCCAGCCGGGCGCGCTGTTCGCGGCGGACGCCTGCGCGACCCTCATGGCGAACGGCGTGTTCACCACCGACTGGTGGAACGTCCACAACGGACCGACGAGCTTCTCCACGATCGCCGGGCAGCCCGACTGCGCCGGCTTCGGCCTGCTCTCCAGCGCGGGGTGCCTGGCCGGGGGCACGATCTGCCAACCCGCCCTCAACACCCCGTTCGCGCCCTACCACGCGCTGGCGATGACCTCGACGTTCGCCGCTCCCGGCCAGGACCCGGACGCCGCCAAGTCCGTCACCCTCGACTACACCGGCTACACCCCGGCCGCGACCGCGCAGGTCCTCGGCTACACCAACGGCGCCACCGGCATCACGACCACGACGGGCGGCAGCGCGGCCACGACGCTCCCGCCGTACTCGCTGACCACCCTCGTCCTGCGCCCCGAGGCCCGGTCCGCGACGCCCGCCGCGCCCGCCCGGCCCACCGCCATCACCGACCACGAGGCCACCATCGCGTGGACGCCGTCCGCTCCCGGCGTGAAGCACGAGGTCCACCGCCCGGTCGGCGCGACGACCCAGCAGTGGGGTGAGACCACCGGGTCGTCCTTCACGGTCCACAACCTCGCGCCCAGCACGCGCTGCACGGTCAACGGCTGGAGCGGGACCTGGACGCAGACCGGCACCGCCGTGCGGGTCACCAGACCGAGGACAACCACACCCTCGCCCCCGGAGCCACGGCGACGACCGGCTTCGTGGGCGCCTACCAGGGCCCCGACGTCCTCCCGTCCGCCTTCACCCTCAACGGCACCCGCTGCACCACCCGGTGAACGCCCTCAGGAGCCACCCGCGAGGCGGTCCACCCAGGACTGCCAGGCCGCCGTGCGGGACGCGCGGTCCACCGCGACGCCGTAGCGGTAGTGCGTCACGCTCACCATGCGGTGCAGCTCGTCGACCACGAACCGCGAGAAGCCGTGCGCGGTGCGGACACCGAGGACCGTCCCGCCGCGCAGGTCCACCACGCCCTCGACGGGGTCGAGGCCCTCCGGGGTGAGGCGCACCCGCTCGCCGAGCGCCGGGTCGGCGCCGAGCCGGGCGAGCAGCTCCGCCCACACCGCGTCGCCGGGCAGGCCGGTGAACGCGGTGGCGACCACGCCGGTCACCGGCAGCCCGGCGAAGTGGCGGAAGTAGCCGTCCAGGTTGTGCAGGAACACGTCCCAGCCGCGGCCGAAGCCGTCGTACTCGGCCTCCCAGTCGTCGCCGCCGAAGAATCCGCTCTGGACCAGGCGCAGCACGGTGGTGCCGCCCTCCCTGCCCTCGACCAGGAACTCGATCGCCACAGCGGGTTCACCGTCCGGGCCGGGCGCCCCGTAGACGATCCGCCTGCCCGGCTCCTGCTCCAGCACCAGGCCCGCCTGGGTGTTGCCGCCGCCGAAGTCCGCCTCCACCGCCCCGTCCGCGGGCTCGTGCGGCACGAACCACACCGACATGCCCTCCGGGGTGGAGACGGCCCGCCAGACCTCCTCCGGGGTGGCGGCGAGCTCGACCTCCCGCTCCAGCCGTCGGCGCTCGTCCACCGCGGTCAGTCCTGCTGGACGAGGACGATGAGGTTGCCGCAGGTGTCGTCGAACACCGCCACGGAGCCGAAGTCGGTCTCCGTCGGCTCCTGGGTGAACCTGACCCCGAGGCCCGCCATCCGCTCGTGGTCCTTGCGCAGGTCAGTGGTGCCGAGCATGGTGAACGGCATCCCCGCGTCGTAGAGCGTCTTCTTGTACACGCGCGCGGCGGGCTCGCCGCCGATCTGGACGCCGGGGTTGCCGTCGGGCTCCAGCAGCAGCTCGACGCCGTCCGGCGCGTCGGGCGAGACGACGGTCAGCCACCTGGCACCGCCCGCCGGGACGTCGGTCTTCTTCACGAAGCCCAGCACGTCGGTGTAGAACGCCAGAGCCTTCTCCTGGTCGTCGACCAGGATGCTGCTCACCGGAACGAACATCATCGACCCTCCTCTTCTCGGTTGACCGTCGGGTGCACGGCGAGCACGACCCGGTGCGCCCGCCCGCCCGCCGCGGCGCCGTCGTGGTACTTGGAGATCAGCGACGCCACCGCCCCGGCCAGCTCCTCGGCGAACGCGGCCCGGTCGGCCGCGGAGGCGAACCGGACCTCGCCGTCCACGGCGAACGTCGCGAGCCGCTTGCGGGCCCTGGTGGCGCCCGCGAGCAGCTCGCCCACGTCGCGCACCAGCCGCGCGGCCACCGCCAGCAGCCAGCGCGCGGACATCCGGTCGGGGTCGCGCCCCGGATCGGGCTCGACCGCGGCAAGCGCGCTGGGCGAGATCACGTACGAGGCCGCGGTCGCCCGCAGCACCCGTTCGGTGACGTTGCCCCTGCGCCGCTCCTCGACCAGCTCGACCAGCCCGTGCCGCTCCAGCGTGCGCAGGTGGTAGTTGACCTTCTGCCTGGTCAGCCCCACCTGGCGCGCCAGCGTGGTCGCCGAGCCCGGTTCCGACAGCTCGGCGAGCAGCCGGGCCCGCACCGGGTCCAGGGCGGCCTCGGCCGCGCCCGCGTCGTCGATCACCGCTACGTCGTGCACGGGAGGACCCTCACACCGACAACTTTTTTTGTCAAGGCGAGACCGGTCAGGAGGGGCCGCTCCGGCGGTGGCGCTTCTGGCTCACCACGAGGTCCGCCATCGACGGCACCAGGTCCTCCGCGGGCCAGCCGGAGGGGTCCCACAGCGACGAGCGGCGCAGGGCCTGCCCGCAGTGCAGGAACAGCTCCTCGACCGCCAGCACCACGCCCAGCCCGGAGCCGCCGGCGTCACGCAGGAACGGCGCGTCGCGGACGAGCGTGGCACTGCCGTTGACCCGCAGCACCTCCTGGCGTCCGGCGACCAGGAACAGCATCCCCGTCCGCGGGCGTTCCAGCACGTTGCGGAAGCTGTCCAGGCGCCGGTTGCCCGGCCGGTCGGCGAACGCGACGGTGCGCTCGTCGAGCACGCGCACGGATCCCGCGGGGTCGCCGCGCGGGGAGACGTCGACGGTGCCGTCCGCGCCGGTCGTCGCGAAGAGGTAGAACGTCGACGCCTCGAGGAACCGGCGCGATCCCTCGTCCACGACGGTGATGGCCTTGTCGCGGATCTCGGGGAGCGGGTCACCCACCAGCGCGCGGAGTTCGGCCAGGTCGGCGATCGGGATCCCGTGAGCGCTCACGGGCGGGCCGCGGTGGGGCGGAATCGGACGGTGCTCATGCGCGACGGCTCCAAGGGGGTTGATCAGGATTGCCCACCCCCAGTAAATCAGCCACCAATGGATCGTTCGGCCGGGACGCGGAGCGCCGGCCGAGAGTGTCGTCACCTCACGCCTGTTAGCGTTAACAGACTGTGTGCTTGTTCGACGTGGATCGCTGATCAGCCGGCTCGGCCATCCAGGTGAGCGATCACATCCGACACCGCGAAATCGTTGACGGCGCTTCCGCGCGGTCGCTACCTTTCGGCCGGACCCGTCGCCATCGGAGTCGACCGAGGGAGTCCCATGTCCTCACGGTTCAGCCGTCGCACCCTGCTCCAGGCCGCCGGTGTCGCCGCCGTCGCGAGCACCGCGCCCGGCCTCCTCGAAGGGACGGCCTCGGCCGACGCGGTGCCGCCGGTCCGCGCCGACCTCGGCGTCTCGGCCCACCCGTTCGACCTGGGCCAGGTGCGCCTGACGGCGGGGCGCTGGCTGGACAACCAGAACCGCACGCTGTCCTACCTGCGGTTCGTCGACGTGGACCGGCTGCTCTACAACTTCCGCGCCAACCACCGCCTGTCCACGAACGGCGCGGCGGCGCTGGGCGGCTGGGAGGCGCCGAACTTCGAGTTCCGCACCCACAGCCAGGGCCACTTCCTCAGCGCGTGGGCGTACGCCTGGGCGCTGCTGGGCGACACCGCGTGCCGCGCCAAGGCCGACCACATGGTGGCCGAACTGGCCAAGTGCCAGGCGAACAACGCGGCGGCCGGGTTCACCGCGGGGTACCTGTCGGGGTTCCCGGAGTCCGACCTGGACGTGGTGGAGACGGGCACCCGCAAGGGCGTGCCCTACTACTGCCTGCACAAGACCCTCGCGGGCCTGCTGGACGTGTGGCGCTACACGGGGAGCACGCAGGCGCGGGACGTGCTGCTGCGGTTCGCGGGCTGGGTCGACTGGCGCACCGGGAGGCTGTCCTACAGCCAGATGCAGACCACGCTGCGGACCGAGTTCGGCGGCATGAACGCCGTGCTGACCGACCTGTACCAGCAGACGGGCGACAGCCGCTGGCTCACCACCGCGCGGCGGTTCGACCACGCGGCCGTCTTCGACCCGCTCGCGGCGAACCAGGACCAGCTCAACGGGTCGCACGCCAACACGCAGGTGCCCAAGTGGATCGGCGCGGCGCGCGAGTACAAGGCGACCGGCACCACGCGGTACCGCGACATCGCGACCAACGCGTGGACCATCACGGTGGGCGCGCACACCTACGTCATCGGCGGCAACAGCGAGGCCGAGCACTTCCGCGCACCCCACGCCATCGCCGCCCACCTCGACCGCGACACGGCCGAGGCGTGCAACACCTACAACATGCTCAAGCTCAGCCGCGAACTGTGGCTGCTGAACCCGAACACCGCGGCCTACTTCGACTTCTACGAGCGCGCGCTGATCAACCACCTGATCGGCCAGCAGAACCCGGCCGACCCGCACGGCCACGTCTGCTACTTCACCGGCCTCAACCCCGGCGGACGGCGCGGCCAGGCGGGCCCGGTGATGGGCGGCGGCAGCTTCAGCACCGACTACGGCACGTTCTGGTGCTGCCAGGGCACGGCGCTGGAGGTCAACACCCGGCTGGCCGACTCGATCTACTTCCACGACGGCACCACGCTGACCGTGAACCTCTACGCGCCCTCGGTGCTGACCTGGTCGCAGCGCGGCACCACCGTCACGCAGACCACGAGCTTCCCGGTCTCCGACACCAGCACGCTGACCGTGACCGGCGGCGCGGGCGGGTCGTGGACGATGCGCCTGCGCATCCCGTCCTGGACCAGCGGCGCGACGGTCAGCGTCAACGGCGTCCCCCAGAACACCGCCACCACGCCGGGGAGCTACGCCTCGCTGACCCGGTCGTGGGCCTCCGGCGACACCGTCACCGTCCGGCTGCCCATGCGCGTGGTCCCGTGGCCCGCCAACGACAACCCCGCCGTGGCCGCGATGACCTACGGCCCGGTCGTGCTGTCGGGCAACTACGGCACCACCGCGCTGACCGCCCTGCCAGCGCTGGACACCGCCTCCGTCACCCGCACCAGCACCTCGGCGCTGGCGTTCACCGCGAGGGCGAACGGCGCGGCGGTGGACCTGGGCCCGTTCCACGACGCCCACGGCCACAACTACACCGTCTACTGGAACACCGGCGGTGCCGCCGCCGCGGGCCACCGGCTGGTCAACGCGGGCACCGGTCTCGTGCTCGGCGTGCGGGACATGTCGACGGCCGACGGCGGCCTCGCGGTGCAGTGGAACGACACCGGCACCCCCGACCACACCTGGCGGCTCGTGGCGGACGGCTCCGCGGTCCGGCTGCGCAACGGTCACAGCGGCAAGGTCCTCGGCGTGGAGAACGCCTCCACCGCCGACGACGCCCGCGTCCTCCAGTGGTCCGACACGGGCACGGCGGACCACCGGTGGACCGTCGTCGACCACGGCGACGGCACCCACGGCCTCCGCAACGCCAACAGCGGCAAGCTGCTCGGCATCCTCGGCGGCTCCACCGCCGCGGGCGCGCAGGCCGTGCAGGACCCGGACAACGGCAGCGCGGACAACCGCTGGAGGTTCGTGCCCGTCGGCGCCCGCCGGATCCAGAACGCCGCCAGCGGCCTCGTGCTCGGCGTGCGGGACATGTCCACGGCCGACGGCGGTGCGGTGGTGCAGTGGGAGGACAACGGCACCGCCGACCACCTGTGGACACCCGTCGTCGACGCCGACGGGTACTTCCGGCTGCGCAACGGCCACAGCGGCAAGGTCCTCGGCGTCGAGAACGCCGCCAACGCCAACGGCGCCCGCGTGCTCCAGTGGTCCGACACCGGCACGGCCGACCACCGGTGGCGGCTGCGCCACGGCGGCGGTGACGCCTTCCGCGTCCAGTGCGGCAACGGCGGACGGGTGCTGGGCGTCACCGGGGCGTCCACGGCTCAGGGCGCGCAGGTCGTGCTGTGGGACGACAACGGCACCACCGACCACCTGTGGCGGTTCGTCTGACCTCAGTCCACTTCGGACGCCCGATCAGCGGTGAGCGCGGCGACGAGGTCGTCCGGCCTGGCCACGGTGACGGTCAGGCCGGGGTGGCGGACCAGCCCCCACGGCTCCAGGCCCCGCACGGGCTCGCGGAACGCCACGCACACGCCCGACCGGGTGGACGAGCCGAACGTGAGACCCCTGTCGCCCATCGACACGCGCACGCCCACGGCCTTCCACCACCGGTAGGGCCCGCCGGTCGACGCGCTGACGACGTTGGTCAGCGGGGTGCGGACCGTCCACCGTCCGAAGTGGGCGGTGAACCACTCGTCGTCGACCAGGACGGCGGAGTTGCGCCGCGTGATGCCCGCGAGGTGGAGGACCCGCTCCGGAACCTGCTCGAACGCGAACTCGAATCTCATCCGGGGACCTTCCCGATCAGCGGCACGTTGCCCGTCGGGTACCGCGAACGGGACCCGGCCAACCCTGTTGCGCCCCAGCGGTCCCGTGGACGCCCGTCCACTCCGGACGCCTTCCCCCGGTCGGCCGCGCGGAGCTGACGCCGGGTGGCCCAGCGCGTTGATCCACGCACCCGTGAGCAAAAAATGTCACCAAATAACCATCTACCCAGGTCAGCGTGTCACCGGGCAACCTCTCCGGCCGTGGTACCCGTTTCCACCGGTCCTAAACCGGTAACGAACCCGCGTGCCGGGTCCGATGTTCCAGGAGTGATGGACGACTTGTGACCGCGGTCGGCGCCACGGGCCAGGCCCGTGGCAGCCGGACTTCCGCCGTCCAGGTGGGGTTCGCCGCGCTCCCGCGACGACCCGCTCCCGCCGCCCCCGACCCGGTCAGGGCGTTCGCCGTGCCCACGACCCCCGAACCGCGCCCAGCAGGACGCCACCGTCCGCCGGCGAGACGAGGTAGAGGAGGACCGCCCGTGATGGCGCAGTCTGAGGATGCATTCTCCGTGGACGTGGTCCGCGTACCCGGAGCGGTGCTCGTCACCGCCACCGGCGAACTGGACGCCGACACCGCCCCGGTGCTGGCCCACCACCTGGACGACGCCGTGGTCGACCCGTGCGTGCTGGTGATCGACCTGCGGGCCGTGCCGTTCTGCGACTCCGTGGGCCTCGCCTCCTTCATCGCCGTCGTCAAGCGGGGCGCGGACCTGCGCGTGGTCGGCTCGCCCCAGGTGGTCCGGCTGATGAGGCTGACCGGGATGGACCGGCACGTGGTGCTCGCGGCGTCGGTCGAGGACGCGCTGCTCCCCCGCGAGCTGAACCGCTGACCGGCCGGGAGAGCCCTGTCACGGCGGGATCACCCGAAGCCACCGCGGGCCGCACCTCGGAGAACTCGACCCCGGTGACCTCCGGGCGCACCAGCCGGTGCGCCCCGTCGTCGGTGGGGACTCACGTTCGGGTTTTCGCCGCGAACCGCTGTCGTCGCCCGATACTTTTTCCCGATGAACGCAGGAGCCACCTCGGCGCGGCGGGTCGTGATCGTCGCCTACGACGACGCGCAGATCCTGGACGTCGCCTGCCCGAGCGGAGCGCTGGAGATCGCGAACGAGCACGGTGCGGCGCCGCCCTACGCGGTCGAGCTGGCGACGGTCGGCGGGCGCAGGGCGCGCACGTCGTCCGGGATCCAGCTGGCGGGCGCGCGGCGGCTGGCCTCGGTGACCGGGCGGATCGACACGGTGCTGGTGGTCGGCGGGCACGGCACGCGGGCGGTCATGACCGACCAGCGGATGCTGACCCAGGTGCGGCGGCTGGCGGAGCGGAGCAGGCGGGTCGCGTCGGTGTGCACGGGCGCGTTCGTGCTGGCCGCCGCCGGGCTGCTGGACGGGCGGCGCGCCACCACCCACTGGGGGTACGGCGACGTCCTCGCGACCGTCTTCCCTGCGGTGACCGTGGACCTGGCGCCCCTCTACGTGCGCGACGGCAACGTCTACACCTCGGCCGGGGTGACGAGCGCGCTCGACCTCACGCTCGCGCTGATCGAGGACGACCACGGCCCCGCGCTGGCCCGCGCCGTCGCCCGCGAACTGGTGACCTACCTGCAACGGCCCGCGGACCAGGCGCAGATCAGCATGTTCCTGGCCGCCCCGCCGACCGGTGACCGGCTGGTGCGCGACGTGCACGGCCACATCGCCGCCCACCTGGCGGACGACCTGAGCCCGCCCGCGCTGGCGGCGCGGGCCGGGGTCAGCACCCGCCACCTCACCCGGCTGTTCGCGACGCACCTGGGCACCACCCCGGCCCGCGCGGTCCGCGCGGCCAGGGCCGAGGCCGCCGTGCACCTGGTGCGCGGCAGCGACCTGCCGCTGGCGACGATCGCGCGCCGGTGCGGGTTCCGGTCGGCGGAGACGCTGCGGCAGGCGTTCCTCGACCTGTACGGGGTCACCGGGGACAGGATTCGCAGGATGCCGGACATGCCCCGACCGCTGGAACCGCCGCACCAGCAGACTCCCGGCCGTGGAGATCCGCGGACGAACGGAGCGACCGCGGACTGACTGTTGGGGGTAACCCGTGAAGACGATCACCGGTCTCGCCGCGGCGGCGATCACCGCGGCCTTCCTCGTGCTGCCGGGCACGGCGGCGCAGGGCGCACCGACCTCGCCGCGGACCGCGGTCGAGTACGACTACTACGCGACCTACGCCAACCGCGACCTGTGCGAGAAGGCGGGGAAGAGGTACCTGAACTTCCTCTGGCGCGACTACTACTGCAAGTGGACGGGCGGCGGGACGTTCCACGACCTCTACGTCTGGTGGAACGCCTGACATGGCCGCGGGTGGAGGGGTCCCGCGGAGGTTGGCGGTGCTGGTGGCGGCGACAGCGGCGGTGGTCGCGTGCTCGACCGCGCTCGCGGCGCCCGCCCAGGCGAGTTCCGCGAAGTGCCAGGAGTACCTGAGGGCACGGAACTACGTGGTCGGTCCCAAGGTGCGGGCGGCGTGCGACGTCGGTCAGAACGGCGGCGCCTCGGGCCCGCTCGCCTGCTACGTCTCGCTGCTCGCGATCGAGGTGGAGGCGGCGCACGCCTCCACCGCGTGCAACGCGGCGAGCGACTAGCACCGTCCCGCTCGACGGGGCCCGCCAGGAACGGTCCGATGTGGACTGTCCCGGCGGACCCCGGTCGGGCGGCCTGGACACCGCTCGCGAGGTACGCCCGCACGTCGGCGGGCGGTGACGGGCAGGTCTCCGACGACCTCGGCGGCGACGGCCGTCGCCTGGTGGGTGCGGAACCGCGCCCGGTCGGGGTAGCCCTTGGCACCGGGCGTGAACGCGGCGATGACGCGCAGGTGGTCGAAGAACGCCCCGCTCGTCGCTGACGACCTCGATCCCGTGCGTCGGGCACCGCGCCAGGTCGCCCTCCCCTTCGAGCTCGTCACCGTTCCCGTCGACCACCAGCGGACCGATCGACCTCGAACCCGATCACGACGCGCTCCCTCCTCGACGTCCCCCGACGCCACCGCACCTGGCGCGCCCACCCAAGTTCATGTTACCGTTGGTAACTGTAACTTTGGGTTACATACAACTAGTCATCAGGGAGCCCTCATGACCAGCGCCGAGACCCACGACCGAGCAGCTCAGCCGCGGCGCGACCGCGACGCGGTCGCGCGCAGGCTGCTGGACTCCTCCGAGGCGCTGTCCTACGACCCCGTCCGGGAGGTCGACTGGGACACGCCGCTGGACGAGGGGTTCCACGGCACGAGCCCGGAGTGGAGCACCCTCTACGGGACGCCGTACTGGCAGGAGATGACGCCCGAGCAGCAGCGGGCGCTCACCCGGCAGGAGGCCGCGTCCGTCGCGAGCACCGGGATCTGGTTCGAGATGATCCTCCAGCAGATGGTGCTGAGGGACTTCTACGCGAAGGACCCGACCGATCCCGCGTTCCAGTGGGCGCTGACCGAGATCGCCGACGAGTGCCGCCACTCCATCATGTTCGCCCGCGGCGCGCAGAAGCTGGGCGCTCCCGCCTACCGGCCGCGCAGGCTCGTGGTCGAGCTGGGCCGCGCGTTCAAGACCGTCGCCGTCGGCGAGGCCGCCTACGCGGCGATCCTGGTCGCCGAGGAGGTGCTCGACGTCATGCAGCGCGACTGGATGCGCGACGAGCGGGTGGCGCCCTTCGTGCGCACCATCAACAACATCCACGTGATCGAGGAGTCGCGCCACATGGAGTTCGCCCGCGAGGAGACCAGGGCCAGGCTGGCAGGCGCGGGTTGGCCGCGCAGGCAGTTCAACGCCCTGGTGGTGGCCATCGCCTCGTACTGCATCGTCACCAGCATGGTCAGCGAGAAGGTCTACGCGAACGCCGGGCTCGACCCCGAGCGGGCGATCCGCGAGGCCAGGGCCAACGAGCACCACCGGTCGATGCTGCGGTCGAGCTGCGCGGGGCTGATGGGGTTCCTGCACTCCGCCGGGCTGCTCACCAGGGCGGCCACGTGGTTCTACCGGCGCGCGAACCTGATCTGACCCATGGCCTACGCGATCACCCAGACCTGTTGCAGCGACGCGTCCTGCGTGGCGGTCTGCCCGGTCAACTGCATCCACCCGACGCCGGACGAGCCGGACTTCGGCACCACGGACGTGCTGCACGTCGACCCGCGCGCCTGCATCGACTGCGGGGCGTGCGCGGAGGCGTGCCCGGTCGACGCGATCTTCCCGGTGGACGAGCTGACGGGGCCGCTCACGGCCTACGCGAGCATCAACGCCGACTACTACGCGACCGCGGACACCGCCGGGGCGGACGCCGACCACGGGCCGAACTTCCACGCCTGGGGTCCGCCGGTGTTCGCCCGCACCACCCCCGGCGGCCCCGAGCCGCTGGACGTCGCGGTCGTGGGCACCGGCCCCGCGGGCATGTACGCGGTCCAGGACCTCCTGCTGCACACCAACGCCCGCGTCACGCTGCTCGACCGGCTGCCGGTCGCGGGCGGCCTCGTCCGCTACGGCGTCGCGCCCGACCACCCGTCGACGAAGAGGATCGGCGAGACCTTCGCGCGTCTCCACGACCACCCCAGGCTCCGGTTGCGCCTGGGTGTGGAGGTCGGGAAGGACGTCACCGTGCGGGAACTGGCCGCGCGGCACGACGCGGTGGTCTACGCGGTCGGCGCCGCGTCGGCCAGGAGCCTGGGCGTGCCGGGTGAGGACCTGCCGGGCAGCCTCGCCGCCACGACCGTGGTGGCCTGGTACAACGGCCACCCCGACGTGGCCGACGACGCGGTCGACCTGTCGTCCGAGCGGGTCGTGCTGGTGGGCAACGGCAACGTCGCGCTGGACGTGGCGCGGATCCTGACCGCCGACCCGGCCACCCTGGCGGGCACGTCCATCGCTCCAGGGGCGCTGGCGCGGCTGGCGGCGTCGGAGGTCCGCGAGGTCGTCCTGCTCGGACGGCGCGGTCCCGAGTCCGCCGCGTGCTCCAGGGCGGAGCTGCTCGCCCTCGTCGAGCGGGACGGCGCCGGCGTCGTCCTCGACGTGGGCGATCCCCGCACGGCCACGACCGTCGACGCCCTCGGGGCGAGTGCGTTCCAGCGGGTCGCGCGGGAGGTCGTCGACTGGTCGGCACCGCCGCCCGCCGGGCGGCGCGTCGTGTTCCGCTTCCACTCCGCGCCCCTCGCCGTCCTCGGTGACGGCGCGGTGCGCGGCCTGCTCGTCACCGGTCCCGACGGCGACGAGGAGATCGCCGCCGGGCGGGTGGTCCGAGCGGTCGGCTACCGGGGCGCGCCGCTGCCGGGCCTGCCCTTCGACGAGGCCACCGGCACCGTGCCCCACGAGGGCGGACGGGTGGTGGACCGGCCGGGGACCTACGTCGTCGGCTGGATCAAGCGCGGGTCCACCGGGGGCATCGGCGCCAACAGGACGTGCGCCGCGGAGACGGTCGGCACGCTCCTCGCCGACGCCGCGGACGGCAGGCTGCCCGCCCGGCCCCGGCGCGGTGCGCTGGCGCGCCTGCTCCGCCGGGCCTGACCCCGCCGGTCTGTACGCTGGGAACGACCGGGTTTTCCGGACGGAAGGGGTTGGCGTGCCGGGAGTTCGGCGATTCGCGCTCGTCGGTGCGCTGCTGCTGCTCGCCTCCTGCACCGCGGGTCCGGTCGAGAACCCGGTGTCGACGTCCACCACCACCAGCGGCGGCGGTGCGCCGCCCGTCGACCGCGTGCACGTGTCGCTGGGCGACTCCTACGCGACCGGCTACCGGCCCGCGGGCTCCGGCGCGCCCGCCGGTCCGAGCCGGGACGGCTTCGCCTACCTGGTGGCCGAGCGGGCGGACCTGACGCTCGTCAACCTCGCGTGCAGCGGCGCCACGTCCGCGCAGATGCGCGACCAGGCGGGCTGCGCCGTCGGCAACCGCGCCGCCGACGCGGCCGACCCGGCGGGCCTCACCCAGGTCGACGCCGCCGTGCGGGCGCTGCGGGAGAACGAGGGCCGCGTCGGCCTGGTGACGGTGGTGATAGGCGGCAACGACCTCGCGCCGTGCGCGCTGGCGTCCGACCCGGTGGTGTGCGCGTCCCAGGCGGTGGAGGGCATCCGCGCGGGTCTGGCCGCGATGCTGCCCGCGCTGCGGGAGGCCGCGGGTGACGCCCCGATCGTCGGCCTGACCTACCCCGACGTGTTCCTCGGGGCGTGGGTGTCACCCGCGTTCCCGAACGGCCAGAACCTCGCGCGCCTGTCGGTGCCGCTGTTCCGGGACGTGCTCAACACCGCCCTCAAGGCGGAGTACGAACGGGTGGGGGCGACGTTCGTCGACGTCACCGCCACCACCGGCGGCTACGGACCGCTGACGGAGGTGACCCAGGACCCGACCTACGGCCCGATCCCCACCCCCGTCGCGAAGGTGTGCGCCCTGACGTACTTCTGCACCCGGACCGACGTCCACCCCACACCCGAGGGCCACCGGGAGATCGCCGACGCGGTCCTGGCCGCCACCGGCCGCTGACCGACCGCTCAACCAGGGGCAGGCGGCCGAGCAGGCCCCACTGCTCCTCCCCGGCCACGCCGCCGACCTCAACCCGCGGCAGCACCGAACCAGCGCGGCAGGTGGTCGAGCAGGTCCCGCTGGTCCTCCCCGACCCACGCCACGTGCCCGTCCGGCCGCAGCAGCACCGCGGGCACGTCCAGTTCCTCGCTGACGTCCACGACGTGGTCGACCCGGTCCTCCCAGCCCGCCACCGAGAGCCCGCCGGTCTGGTCGAGCAGCAGCCCCCGGCCCGCGTGCAGCAGCCCGTACAGGCGTCCGCGCTTGAGCCCGACGTCCCGCAGCCGCCTGCCGACCAGGTCGTGGCCCCCGCCGAAGTCGTAGCGCAGCCCGATCGCGGTGATCTTCTCGGTCAGGTGCCGGTTCACGTCCTCGAAGTCCATCAGCTCGGCGATCAGCCTGCGCACCGCCCTGGGCCCCGGCTCGGTGGACATCAGCTCCATCTGCGCGCGGGTGTTGTCCAGCACGTCGGCGGCCACCGGACGCCGTTCGGCCTGGTAGCTGTCCAGCAGCCCCTCCGGCGCCCAGCCACCGACCGCGGCGGCCAGCTTCCAGCCGAGGTTGAACGCGTCCTGGACGCCGAGGTTGAGCCCCTGCCCGCCCGTGGGCGGGTGGACGTGCGCCGCGTCGCCCGCCAGCAGCACCCGGCCGACCCGGTAGCTGTCCGCCAGCCGGGTGGCGTCGCCGAAGCGGGAGAGCCAGCGCGGCGAGTGAGCGCCGAGGTCGGTGCCCGCGACCCGCACGAGCTGCCGGGTGAACTCCTCGAACGTCGGCGGGACCGACCGGTCCCCCGCCACCCCCTCGGCGGGCACGACGACGCGGTGCACCCCCTCCCCCAGCGGCATCGCGCCGAACCGGACCTGCGTCCTGCGGACCTCCGCCATCACGGCCGTCAGGACCTCCGGCGACGCGGTCAGCTCCATCTCGCCCAGCAGCGTCTCGACCCGGCTCGGCTCGCCGGGGAAGCCGACGCCGAGCAGCTTGCGCACCGTGCTGCGACCGCCGTCGCAGCCGACGAGGTAGCGCGAGCGCAGGTGCTCGCCGTCGGCCAGGTCGACGGTGACCCCGTGCTCGTCCTGGCTCAGCCCGACCACCTCGCGGCCCCGCCGGACCTCGGCCCCGAGTTCGACGGCGCGCTCGGTCAGCAGGCGGTCCGTGGTGGTCTGCGGGATGCCGAGGACGTAGGCGTGCGCGGTGTCCAGCCGCTCCGGCGACCGCTTGGGGATGCCCGCGAAGAAGCCCCCGACCGGGTGCGTCGTGCCGACCGCGAGGAACCGGTCGAGCAGACCGCGCTGGTCCACCACCTCGATGCTGCGCGCGTGCAGGCCGAGCGAGCGCACGACCCTGGTCGGCTCCTCGTCCCGCTCCAGCACGAGCACCCGCACGCCGTGCAACCTCAGTTCGCACGCCAGCATCAGCCCCGTGGGCCCGCCGCCCGCCACCACCACGTCGATCAACCTGATCCCCCGCCCATCCGAGTCAGCACGTCCGGCCGCAGAGTCTGCGGCAGCACCCCGGTCTTGCCGCAAGCCCCCCGGTGAGCTATAAATTGAGTGTGGCGAGGAGTGTTGAACTCCTCGCCATTCGTCGTTTCAGGACCACTGTGGACAGACGCTGGCATTGCCGCACCGCGTTCGTCGCGATCGGCGACCCGTCCACCCCGGACTCCTCGGCGACCGCGTGACCGTCGTCAGCGCCGACCCTCGCCCACGGCCCCTCCACCGGCTCGCGGATCCGGCCGTCGGAGATCCGGGGTGGGCGGGAGGTCGCCGTGCCGTCAGGATCGTCGACGCTCTCGGTCGGCACCGACCGGGAACAGGCCCGCCAGCACGTGGTCCACGATGTCGGCGGAACCGGCCGTCGGGGCGACCGCCGTGCGCAGGGCGAGGCCGATGCCCAGCGCCCCCAGCAGGACCACCGCCTGGGACAGCGGGATCGCGGGCGTCACGCCCAGCCGCTCCACGTGGGTGTCGAGCAGGGCGACGACCTGGTCGTCGTGGCGCCGCTGGACCGCGGCGACCGCCGCCGCCGTCACGGGCTGCCGCGCCGTCGCGGCGAGGACCTCCGCGGCGACCGCGCTCCACTTCGCCGCGTCCTCGTCCAGCACGGTGGCCGGGAACAGGGCGGCGACCAGCTCGTCACGGGTGGTGGCACCCGCCAGGGCTGCGCGCAGCCAGGTGAGGTGCGCCTCCGCGTGGCCGTCCACGATCGCCAGCCACAGGCCCTCCTTGCCGTCGAAGTGCTTGTACACCGCGCCGCGGGTGTAGCCGGCGTCCGCCGCGATCTCCTCGACCGTCGCCGCCAGGAACCCGCGCCGCAGGAACACCTGCCGCCCGGACTCCAGGAGCTGGTCGTGGGTGCGCCGCTGCTGCTCGGCGCGGGTCAGCCTGGCCATGCCCACCTACTTCAGTAACAGACCGTTTCTGGATACACGACGTTACTGTACGGTCGGGCGCATGGACTTCCTGGGGCCCTTGGCGACGGTGGCCTGCCTTCCGCTCAGCCTGGCCGTGTTCGCGTGGTTGGCCGTGCGGGCCCGACAGCGCGGCAGCGGCCACTCGCTGGTGGCGCCGTTCGAGGACATCTGGGACCCGAGCTCGCACCGGACGCACATCGAGGTCCAGCGCCAGGAGGACCGGGCCACCCGAGCGCCGTCGCCCGGCGACCCGCCGCTGCTGCCGTGGCGCTACGCCGACGTCGACGACGTGGCCGACCACCGGGGTGAGGTCAGGTGAGCAGCCGGTTCCGCCACGCCCAGATGGCGATCTCGGTGCGGTTGCGCGCCTCCAGCTTCGCCTGGACGCTCGCGAGGTGGGACTTGACGGTGGACAGCGAGATCCGCAGCGCCGCGCTGATCTCCGCGTTCGTCCGTCCTCTCGCGACGGCCAGCACGACGTCCAGTTCCCGCGCCGTCAACGGGATGTCCGGCCTCGGTGGCGTCCGAGCGCCCGCGTCCTCGGTGAAGTGCTTCAGCAGCCGCACGGTGACCGAGGGAGACACCATCGACTCCCCCTTGGCCGCCGCGTGCACGGCTTCGAGGAGAAGCCGGGGCCCCGCGTCCTTGAGCAGGAAGCCGCACGCCCCCGCGAGCAGGGCCGCGTAGACGTTCTCGTCGACGTCGTAGGTGGTCACGACGACGACCCGCAGCGGGTCGACGACCGTGGGGCCGGCGAGCAGCTCGGTGGCGCGCAGGCCGTCGAGCTTGGGCATCCGGATGTCCATCAGGGTCACGTCGGGCCGGTACCGCTGGGCGAGCCGCACCGCGGCCTCGCCGTCGGCGGCCTCGCTGATGACCTCGATGCCGGGATCGGCGTTCAGGATGAGCCGGAACCCGGTGCGCACCAGGGTCTGGTCGTCCGCGATCAGCACCCGGATCGGCATCAGACCCCTTCCTCGCCGCGCAGCGGGAGCCACGCGGTCGTGCGCCAGCGGTTGTCCGGTTCCGGACCGGCGTCGAGCGCCCCGCCCAGCGACGAGACCCGCTCGGCCATGCCCACCAGGCCGTAGCCGTCGCCCCCGCGGTCGCCGCTGACCCCGTCGTTGCGGATGTCCAGCACGAGTTCCCCCTCGTCCACGTAGGCGCTGACCTCGACCGCGGTGGCGCCGGGCGCGTGCCGCCGCACGTTGGTCATCGATTCCAGCACGATCCGGTGGACCGTACTGGACAGGTCCGACGGCACCGGCATCCCGTCCAGCTCCTCCGTCACGTCCACCTCGGCCTGGTCGCCCGCGGCGGCGCGCACCGCGTCGCCGAGGGTGCCGCTGGGCAGCGGCGGCAGCGGGTCGCTGCGCAGCATCCCGACCAGCCTGCGCATCGAGGTGAGCGCCTCGGCACCCGCCTGCTCGACCTCCCGGTAGACCTCCACCGGGTCCTGGTCGGGCACCGACGGGTCCTCCGCGAGGGCGTGCGCGGCCTGGGCGAGGACGACGATCCCGCTGACGTGGTGCGCCACCAGGTCGTGCAGCTCCCGCGCGAGCTGGAGGCGCTCGCTCTCGCGCACGCGGTCCAGTGCGGCGACGTGCCGGGCGTCGGCGTCGCGCAGCACCAGGCCGATGGCGAGCGCCGTGCCCCACAGCAGCGCGGCGGGCACCGCTCCCAGCGCCGCCCTCGACTCGAACCCGTAGCGGACCACGGGCGCGGAGACGACGGTGATCCCCGCGGCCGTCGCGAGCACCGTCGCCCCCACCGGCCGCAGGCGCCTGCACCCCGCACCCGCGACCAGCGCGACGGCCAGGACCTCCGTGACCACCGGGTGGGAGGCCGACCCGACCCCGGTCATCCCCACGAACCCGGCCACCGCCGTGCTCAGCGCCGACAGACCGATCACCGACCAGCCGAGCAGCGCCACGCGGTCCGGGAAGCGGCGGCGCAGCACGGCCAGCACCGCCACGGCGGTGCCCATGTGCGGGACCACCGCCGACAGCGCGGACGACACGACCCCGGAGTTGCCCCCCTGCCGCACCACCAGCACGTTGTCCGCGATCGTCGCCACCACCAGCGCGGTGATCTCGGCGACGAGCACGCCTCGGCGCGCGGGAGGTCCGGTCGTTGCCATGGGGACGATCATCCCGCCGTCGCGCACGGCGTCACCGACCAGGCCCGTGAGCGGAGCGGCCGTTCGGGTCGGGTCATTCGACCAGTCCACCTTCCCAGGCCCAGATGGCGATCTCCGTGCGGCTGCGGGCGCCCAGCTTGTTCCGGGCGCCCGCCAGGTGCGTCTTGACGGTGGACAGCGAGATCGACAGCTCGGCCGCGATCTCGGCGTTCTCCAGGCCGCGCGCCACCGCGAGCACGACGTCGGACTCCCGCGCGGTCAACGGCACCTCGTCGCGCCGGGGAGCGCGGCGGGTGGTGCGGGTGAAGTGCCGCAGCAGCCTCGTGGCGACCGACGGCGACACGATCGACTCGCCCCGCGCGGCGGCGTGCACCGCCTCCACGAGCAGGCGCGGTCCGGCGTCCTTGAGCAGGAAGCCGGCCGCGCCCGCGGACAGGACGGCCTCGACCGTCTCGTCCACGTCGTAGAGCGTCACCACGAGGACCCGCAACGGATCCGGCACGCCCTCGCCCGCGAGCAGTTCCGTGGCGCGGACGCCGTCGATCCTCGGCATCCGCACGTCCAGCACGGTGACGTCCGGGCGCAGGTGCCGCGCCAGCCGCACCGCCGACTCGCCGTCGGAGGCCTCGGCGACGACCTGGATGCCGGGGTCGGCGTCGAGGATCAGCCGGAAACCCGTGCGCACCAGGGCTTGGTCGTCGGCGACCAGCACTCGGATCGTCATCGGGTCCGGTCACCCGGCTCGCTTGACGCCCGCGATGTAGGCGTTGGAGGCGGGCAGGAAGCTCAGCACCACGGCGATCACCGCGATGGCGCAGCTCACGTAGCCGATGGCCGTGTTGCCGTCGGTGGTGAGGATCGACGCGAGCTGGAGCAGCGTGAGCACCGTGAGCACGATCCGCGCCCAGTTGCGGCCCGCCTTGAGCTTGAACGCCAGCCACAGGTCCACCAGCGCGATCAGCGCCGCGACGCCGATGGCGAAGGCGAGCCCGACCGTGGCCGAGCTCTGGAGCTGCTCCTCGGTCATCGACGCGCCGCTGGACTGGCGCAGGGTGTCGACGAGCTGGTCGCGCGACCCGGCGAGCACGGCGATCGACACCAGGCTGGTGACGGTGTTCGCGAGGAAGCCGAAGAAGGCCGCGATGATCGTGGTCGGAGGGGTGGTGTTGTGCGTCGAGGTAACCATGCCCGAAAGCTATGGCCTTCCCGGATGTGGCGCAGTGCAAGGAGGATCCGCCTAGTTCTTTCGGCTGATCCCCTAGTGCGCGGGCACTAGGGGATCAGCCGGCTCCCTATCGGGGCGAGTGCGCGTTGACCTCGCGCAGGTACTCCTGGACGTGGTCGCGCAGCGGCGTCGCGGGCGTCGGGGCCTGCGCCGCCAGGACGGTCGCGGGGGTCTTCACGGGACCCGCGACGGGGTGCACGACGTCCTCGTCGATCAGCGGGACACCGGGGCACACCGCGGTCCCCGGCCGGGAACCGTGCAGCAGGAACACGTTCACCATGCCCTCCACGCACGGGTTGCCGCTCGTGGCGTACTGGCCGTGGTACGGCGCGTCGTCCACCGACACGAACCCGACGCCCGGTGCCGCGCGCACGGCGTCGCGCGCCTGCTCGTAGCCGGTCTGCGGGTCGAACTCGCCCTGCACCACCAGAATGTTGCCCGCCACCTGCGCGGGCAGCGTCGGCAGCTGCCGCCTGGGCGCGTCGGACCAGAACCCGCAGGGCTCGGAGAGCCCGTAGGCCCAGCCGTACAACGGGTTCGCCGGACCCTGGCGGTCGCTCAGCGCGCGGTACCAGGCGGCCGACCGGGTCGGCTGGTCGCCGCACGCGACCGCGTAGCGCGTGCCGGGGACGAACGTGTAGTCCGGCGCGGCCTCGGCGATCCGCGCCGGGGTCAGCTCGGCCGCGGGCACGCCGAACTCGGTGCGGGACAGGCCGTCCAGCCGTTCCCGCAGCTCCGGTGCGACGCCCGCGAGCGACTCGCCGCCGCCGGCGGCTCCGTTGGCGCCGATCACGAACACCAGCGTGCCCAGCAGCCAGCCCAGGGGGCTGCCCATGCCGACGAACGCGCGGTCGAAGCCGTCCGGCGAGATCTGCTGGGACGCGAAGAAGACGCGCGCCCGCTCCCACGTGGCCTTCGCCTCCACCGGGGTGGAGCCGACGACGTCCGGGAAGTTCCGGGCCGCCCACGGCAGGTACTGGTCGTCGAACTGGCGCTGGTCGATCACCGGGAACGCCTCGAACGCGGCCTGGAGCCTGCCCTGCCAGTTCACGCTGGAGTCGAGCACCACCTTCCCGGTGGAGGCCGGGAACAGCGACGCGTACTTGGCGCCGAGCCAGGTCCCGTAGGAGTAGCCGAGGTAGTTGAGCTTCTCCTCCCCCAGCAGCGTCCGCACGAGGTCCATGTCGTGCGCGGTCTGCCACGTCGTGACGTACGGGGCGATGGCGTCGCTCTGGCAGGCCTCGGCGACGGCCCTCGGGACCTGCTGGTGCGCCGCGATGCTCCGCGCACCGCGGTCCCGCGCGTCCAGCAGGCCCTGGGGCAGGCGCCCGGTCGGCACGTGGCACCGGAAGCCGAGGTCGGTCGGCGACGTGCCGCCGGTGCCGCGCGGGTCCATGCCGATGAAGTCGTACTTCCCGTTGACCTCGGGTTCGAGCCCGGCCAGCGAGTTCGCGAACGCGGCGCCCTGCCCGCCGGGGCCGCCGGGGTTCAGCAGCAGGACCCCGGCGCGGTCACCGGTGGCCTTCGTGCGGCTGACGGAGACGTCGAGGTCGACGCCCGAGTCGGGTGCCGCCCAGTCCCTCGGGGCCTTGATCAGCGCGCACTCCACGGCGGGCGCCCCTTCCTGCGGTGTGAAGGGGCACGCCCCCCAGGTCACCTGCTGTTCGGTGTACCGGTCGAGCGGGTCCGCGAGCGCGGTGGCGGGAGCGGAGGTGGTGATGACGGTCAGCACGACCGCCGCCGCGACCCTTGCCTGTCGTCGCATGGTGGGCCTTCCGGATCGAGGATCAAGACCTGCGATCGTGGTGGCCCGCGCGCTCCGCGGCCTCGGTCGCGAGGACGAGATCCGCCGACCGCCTAGTCCTCCGGGACGAGGTGGGGGTCTTCGCGACGCGCACGACGGTGGTCCGCGTCACCAGGTCGCCGAAGCGCTGGTGCTTCGGCGTGACGGCGATCAGGACGGCGCCCAGCAGGCCGAGGAACAGGCCGTCCACCGCGAACAGCAGCCAGCGCACCAGGTAGTCGCGCCTGCTCGGCCGACCGCCGTCGAGCCGGACGACCTTCAGCCCCAGCCAGCGCATCGCGGGTGTGGCGTCGTCCTTCCGGTGGGGCACGAAGACCTCGACGTAGAGGGTGCCGAGCAGGCTGACCCCGATGAGCATCACCAGCGGCAGGAACAGGACCTGCCACGGGGCGCCCAGTCTCACCAGGCCGTACGCCGCGGCGGCCCCCCACAGCGTGGCCGAGGCGGTGGCGACGTGGACCAGCACCTGGTCCACCACGTGCTGGAGGTACCGCCGCAGCACCACGTTCTGCCCGTCGAGCACCCGCCCACCCTTCCAGACCGCGGCCCCACCCCGCCGAGCGGTGTCTCACATGGACGGTCCGCCCGTGAGCGCGCGGCGTTGCGACAGGACCGGGACACGCGGTGGACGGGACGTGGACGCGGGAGGGGAACCGTGGAGGCCATGACCACACGTGCCGCAGTCGTGATCGCCGCCTCCGCGCTGTCCCTGCTCACCGCCTGCTCCGGGGCGGACCCGTCGCCCACCGCCGCCGGGAGCACCGCGTCCCCCTCGGCCCGGCTGCTGTGGATGGGCGACTCGGTGGCCGCGGGCGAGGCCGTCCCGCTGGCCGCCGCCGCGAAGGCGGGCGGGCTGGCGCTGGAGTCGATGGCCTCCGAGGGCGGCGGCAACGTCTCCGGCATCCCCGACCTGACCACGGCCACGTGGGACCGGCTCACCGAGGAGCTGCGGTCGTTCGCGCCGACCGTGGTGGTCTACCAGGTGTCCACGTTCGACTGGGGGACCGAGCAGGAGCAGCGCGCGGCCTACGGGAGGCTGCTGGAGACCGTGTCCGCCGCGGGCGCGGAGCTCGTGTTCACCACGGTGCCGCCCATCAGGGTCGACGACTTCTACGCCCCGCACGTCGAGGAGCTGCGGCGCACCACCGCCGTGGCCAGGGCGGTGGCCGACGGCTCCGGCGGCCGGGCCGCGGTGCTGGACAGCGCGGCGGTCTGGGGGCCGACCTACCAGCAGGACCGCGACGGCGAGCGCGACCGCCACCCCGACGGCGTCCACACCTGCCCGCAGGGCGCGGCCCGGTTCACCACGTGGCTGCTGGAGGAGCTGGCCCGGCTCGTGCCGGGGTTCACGCCCGCCGAGCCGGAGGTCTGGGCCAACACCGGCTGGGCGGGCGACCCGGCGTTCCGGGGCTGCTGACCCCCGGTGGCTGGGACACCGGCGACCCGGATACTGGGCAGATGGCCGTGATCTTGCTCGTCGAGGACGATCCGCGGGTCAGCAGGGCGCTCCAGCTGGCGCTGGCCCGCTACGGCAACGAGGTCAGCACGGCGGGGACCGGCGAGGAGGGCGTGCGCCGGGTCCGCTCCGCCGCGCCGGACCTCGTGGTGCTGGACGTGATGCTGCCGGACGTGGACGGGTTCGAGGTGTGCCGCCGGATCAGGGCGCTGGGGTCGGTCCCGATCATCGTGCTCACCGCGCGCGGGGACGACTTCGACGTGGTGGCCGGGCTGTCGGCGGGCGCGGACGACTACGTGGTCAAGCCCGTGCGGCCCGCCGTGCTGGACGCCAGGATCAAGGCGGTGCTGCGCCGCGGCGGGCTGCCGACCGACGAGGTGCGCACGTCCGGCGACCTGGTGATCGACGCGGCGGGCGCGTCGGTGGCCAAGCGCGGCAGGCCGGTGGCGCTGACCCCGATCGAACTGCGCACGCTGCTCACCCTGTCCGGCGCGCCGGGCCGGGTGTTCAGCCGCGAGCAGCTGCTGCGGCTGGTCTGGGAGCACGACTACCTCGGCGACTCCCGGCTGGTGGACAACTGCGTGCAGCGGTTGCGCGCCAAGATCGAGGACGTGCCTGCCGAGCCGGTGTACGTGCAGACCGTGCGCGGCTTCGGCTACCGGTTCGGCCCGCTGTGAGCCGGTGGTTCCGCCCGCGCGGGCTGCGCTCCCGGCTGGTCGTGGCCTTCGTGCTGGTGACCGTGCTGGGCGCGGCGGCGGCCGCGTGGGCCGGGGCCGCGACGGCGGGGACCGCGCTGGAGGAGGAGAGCAGGCGGCGGCTCACCGAGACGCTGGAGCGCCAGATCAGCGCCGTCACCGCGGACCTGGCGCACCCACCGACACCCGACTCGCTCGACCGGCTGCGCGCCTCGATCGGCGAGGACACCCAGGTGAGCTACCGCGACCTGCGGTCGGGGGACCTGCCGGTGATCACCGACGCCCTGCGGGCCGCCGTCCGGGACCGGGGCGGGCTGGTGTTCCAGACCGTGACCACCGGGGGGAGTCGGAAGCTGCTGATCGGCACCCCGATCGTGCTCACCGGCATCGACCTGCGGCGTTCCCCCTCCGGCGTCGAGGTCTACGCGGTGCGCGACCTCGCCGAGACCGACCGGCAGGTGGGCCGCCTCCTGTGGACGGCGGCGCTGACCAGCGCGCTGGCGCTGCCCGTCGCGGTGCTGCTGGCGCTCGTGGCGGCGGGCGGGGTGCTGCGGCCGGTGCGCCGGGTCCGGGACACCGCGCGGGCGCTGGCGGCGGGTGACCTGTCCGCCCGGATGTCGACGCGCGGCGGGGACGAACTGGCCGACCTGGGCCGGACGGTCAACGGGATGGCCGCGTCGGTGCAGGAGGCGATGGCGGAGCTGCGGCGGTTCGTCGCCGACGTCTCGCACGAGCTGCGCACCCCGCTGACCACGCTGACCGCCGTGGTCGAGGTGCTGGCCGACTCCGTCGACGACCGCGAGCCCGCGGCGAGGGAGTCCGCCGAGCTGGCGCTGGCCGAGACCCAGCGGCTGGTGGCCCTGGTGGAGGACCTGATGGAGGTCTCCCGGTTCGACGCGGGCATGGTGAGCCTGCGGGCCGAGCCGGTGGAGGTGGCCGGGGCGGTCCGCGACTGCCTCGGCGCGCGCGGCTGGCGGGACCTGGTGCGGCTGGACCTGCCCGAGGAGGTGGGGGCGACGCTGGACCGCCGCAGGCTGGACGTGATCATCGCCAACCTCGTCGGCAACGCGCTGCGCCACGGCGCACCGCCGGTGGCGCTGCGGCTGAGCGCCGACGACGAGCGGGTGGAGATCGAGGTCACCGACCACGGGCCGGGCCTGGACCAGGAGGTGGTGGCGCACGTGTTCGACCGGTTCTACAAGGCCGACACCGCGAGGGCGCACTCGGCGGGCAGCGGCCTGGGGCTGGCGATCTCGCTGGCGAACGCGCGGCTGCACGGCGGCGACCTGGTGGCGGGCAACGCCGAGGGCGGTGGGGCGCGGTTCGTGCTCCGGCTCCCGCGCCACCACCGGGAACCGTCGTGAAGCGGCTCGCGGCCGTCGGGCTGGCCCTGCTGCTGACCGGCTGCGGCGCGGGGTCCTCCGAGGTGGTCGACGGGATGCGCGCGCCGACCGGCCTGGCGCCGGGGGTGACGCTGTTCTTCGTCGACGCCGACCAGCGGCTGCGGCCCCAACCGCGCGAGACCGGCAGGCTGGGCACCGTCGTGGAGGCGCTGGCCCTGCTGCTGACCGGCCCCGGCGCCGATCCCGACCTGCACACCGAGATCAGCGCGCGGGGCGAGACCAGGGTGGTCGTGGAGACCTCGGCCGACCGGATCACCGTCCGCCTGCCGCTGACCGGCGCCGACCTGACCGACCTGGGCGTCGACCAGGTCGTGTGCACCGCGCTGGGCGTGCACGTGCAGGGCGGGGGTTCGGCGTCGACCACCGTGCTGGTGGTGTTCACCCTGCCGGGCACCGAGCCGAACCCGCCCCGCCGCTGCCCGGTCATCCCACCCGGCTGACGTGCAGGTCGCCCACGTCGATCCGGGCCGCGGGCGGCTCCGGCACGACGACCCACAGCGCCGCGAGCGCGACCGTGGCCGCCGCGAGGACCGCCAGCCCCGTTCGTCCCCTCGCCCACGGGGCGCGGAACCTGATCGGGTCCTCGACCAGGACCTTCGACAGCACGGCCAGGCCGAGCGACACCGCGCACAGCACCCCCGTGCGCGCCCACCCGTGCAGGCCGAGCCGGTCCTCCGACAGCACCACGAACACCGGCCAGTGCCACAGGTACAGGCCGTAGGACACCAGGCCGAGCCCGCGCAGCGGGGCCCAGCCGAACAGCCGGGTCACCGCCGAGTCCGGCGTCCGCGCGCAGAGCAGGACCAGCAGCGCCGCCAGCAGCGAGTGCGCGAACAGCCCGCCCCGGAACAGCCAGTGCGCGTCCTCGCCGTCGGCGCTGGTCCACAGCACCGCGAGCGCGCCGGTCACCAGCACCTGCGCCGGGACGACCCGGCGGCCGACCGCCTCGACCACGGCCCGGCGGACCGGCGCGGTGGCCGCCAGCGCGCCCAGCAGCAGCGAGGACGCCCTGGTGTCGGTGCCGGTGTAGACCCTGGTGGGGTCGCCGGGGGTGAACAGCAGGACCACCAGCACCAGGGACAGCACCGAGACGACCACCGCGACCAGCGCGACCCCGTGCTCCACCCGCTCGACCGCCCTGGCCACCAGCAGCACGACCACCGGCCACACGAGGTAGAACTGCTCCTCCACTGCGATGCTCCACAGGTGGCCGAACACCCGCCCCGGCCCGAACCCGTCCCAGTAGCCCGCCGACTCGGCCAGCAGGTGCCAGTTCACCAGGTTCGCCTGCACCCACGGGCCGTCCGACAGCGCCGTCGCCCGCAGGTCCGGCTCCCCCAGCGCCCACACGGCCAGCGTGGTGCCCGCCATCAGCAGGGTCAGGGCGGGCAGCAGCCGCCGGAACCGCCTGCCCCAGAACGCGACCAGCGACACCGTCCCGTCCGACCCGACCTCGCGCAGCAGCAGGTCCGTGATCAGGTAGCCGGACAGCGCGAAGAACAGGTCCACACCGAGGAAACCACCGCCGAGGTGGCCCGCGTGGAACAGCAGCACCCCGGCCACCGCGACCCCGCGGACACCGTCCAGTCCCGCCGAGCGCGCGGGACCCCGTTCGAGAACACCCATGGGTCCCGAGCCTGCTGGGCGCGGGTCCCGGCCCTGTCCCGGCCGTGTCGCGGCCGTGTCGCGGACCCGTCGCGGTGATCGGGTTCGGCCCGCCCGCGAGCGGACGGACCGAAAATGTGGGAGCGTTCCCAGAAGCCGCCGCCGCGAGCCTTCGAAAGGAGTTCGATGCTAAGCACCCTCCGCGTCCTCGCGCTGGCAGGTCTGCTGGCCGCGGGCACGATCGCCGCAGTCGCACCGGCGCAGGCCGACACGACGATCTGCGAGCAGTACGGGTCGACCACCATCGGGGGCCGCTACGTGGTCCAGAACAACCGGTGGGGCAGCTCGGCGGCGCAGTGCATCAACGTCACCTCGACCGGGTTCCAGATCACCACGCAGCAGGGCTCGGCGCCGACCAACGGCGCTCCCCTGTCCTACCCGTCGGTCTTCCTGGGCTGCCACTACGGCAACTGCTCCCCCGGCTCGTCACTGCCGATGCAGGTCAGCCGGATCCGCAGCGCGACGTCCTCGATCGACTACCGCTACACCGGGGGCACCTACAACGCGTCCTACGACATCTGGCTCGACCCGACGCCGAAGACCAACGGGGTGAACCAGATGGAGATCATGATCTGGTTCAACCGCCAGGGCCCGATCCAGCCCATCGGCAGCGCCGTGGGCACGACGTCGGTAGGCGGGCGCACCTGGGAGGTGTGGCGCGGCAGCAACGGCGCCAACAACGTCATCTCCTACGTCGCCCCGTCCGCCATCTCGTCGTGGTCGTTCAGCGTGCGCGACTTCATCAACGACGTGCGGGCCCGAGGGGCGATCACCGACTCCTGGTACCTGACCAGCATCCAGGCGGGCTTCGAGCCGTGGAACGGCGGCACGGGCCTGGCGGTGGGGAACTTCTCGGCGTCGGTCTCCGGCTGACACCGACGGCGGTCGCGGCGCGTCCTGCTCGCGCGCCGCGCACCGCGGTCGGCGTCAGGGCTCGCGGACGGCCACCAGGCCGGATTCGTAGGCCAGCACCACGAGCTGGGCGCGGTCGCGGACACCCAGCTTGGTCATGGCCCGGTTGACGTGGGTCTTGGCGGTCAGGGGGCTGATCGCCATGCGCGCGGCGACCTGGTCGTTGGACAGGCCCCGCGCGACCAGGACGACGGCCTCCCGCTCCCGGTTGGTCAGCTCGTCCAGCCCGGCGCTGCTCGCGGGGTCGGGCGGCTGCGCCACGTACCGGTCGATCAACCTGCGGGTGATCGACGGCGCCAGCAGGGCGTCACCGCGCGCGGCGACCCGGACGGCGTGCAGGAAGTCCTCCGGCACGATGTCCTTGACCAGGAACCCGGCGGCACCCGCGCGCAGGGCGTCGAGGACGTACTCGTCCAAGCCGTAGTTGGTCAGGATGACGACGCGCACCGCGGCCAGCTCCGGGTCCGCCGCGATGCGCCGGGTCGCCTCTATGCCGTCCACGACCGGCATCCGGATGTCGAGGAACGCGATGTCGGGCAGGTGCTGCCGGGCGAGCGCCAGGCCCTGCTCCCCGTCGGCGGCCTCGGCGACCACCTCGATGTCGTCCTCGACCTCCAGCAGCGCCCGGAACCCGCCGCGCAGCAGCGGCTGGTCGTCGACGAGCAGGACGCGGATCACGGCGTCCGGTCCACGGGCAGTTCGGCGTGCACGGTGAACCCGCCGCCCGCGCGCGGTTCCGCGCTCAGGCGACCGCCGAGGGCCGTGACCCTCTCCCGCATCCCGAGCAGCCCGACACCGGGCGCGGGCGCGGAGTCCGGTGCGGCCGCGCCGTCGTCGTCGACCCGGATGGCCAGGACGTCGGGCCGGTGGTCGATCCGGACCGACGCGGTGGCGGCCCCTGCGTGGCGGGCGACGTTGGTCAGCGACTCCTGGACGATCCGGTAGGCGGTCCGGTCCACCGCGGCGGGCACGGCGTCGCGGTCCCCCTCGACCGCCAGCCTCGCGTCCAGGCCGTTCGCGCGGGCCCGGCGCACCAGGTCCGGGACGTCGTCGAGCCCCAGCGGCGGGCTCCGGTCGTCGTCCCGCAGCGCCTCCAGGGTCGCGCGCAGCTCGCGTGCGGCCTCCCGACCCGCCTCGCGGATCGCGAGCAGGGACTCCGGCACCTCCTCCCCCCGCTTGAGGGCGAGGTGCACGGCGACCTCGGACTGCACCTTGATCACGGAGATCTGGTGGGTGAGCGAGTCGTGCAGCTCGCGCGCGATGTGCAGCCGCTCCTCGTCGGCCCGGCGCCGCGCGGTCTCCTCACGGGTGCGCTCGGCCTCGTCCGCCCGGCGCTCGGCCTGCCGCAGCGCCTCCCCCGCCGCGCCGGCGGCGACCAGCCAGGCGATCTGGAGGACGTCCCGCGCCTGCGCGACCGCCTCGCCGACCGGCCAGTCGTGGGGCGACACCAGGATCGCGAGCGGGACGGCCACCAGCATGGCCACCGCCCCCACCACCGCGACGAGCCGGTGGCCCGCCCGCACCGCCGCGTACACCGCGAACAGGAACGCGACGACGGGCACGTCGAACCCGAGGGCCTGGTGGGCCAACGCGCACACCCCGGTCACCGCCAGCACCGCGACCGGTGCCCGTCGGCGCGCGGCCAGCGCCAGACCACCGGTCGCCAGCACCACGTGGCCGAGCGGGTCGAGGAGGGTGGAGGGGTGCCGCCCGGACAGCCCGGCCACCAGCAGGGCCGCCGCCACGCCGACGGCGATCCCCCAGTCCCCGACACCGATCCGCGGCCCGCTCATGCGTGCACAGTAGCCAGCGGTGGGCCCTGGCGAGTCCTGCTCGCGGACGACCTGCCGACTACCGCGAACGCGGTAGTCCCGCCGTTCCCACGACATCCGCGGTAGTCCCCCGCGACGACGGCGGCAGCGCGGATCTCCCGCGCGGGCACGACGACGGACGGCGCTCCGACGGACATGCTCTGCGGGGAAAACCCGTCGCAGTGAAGGAGCACACCATGTCCGCTCTCCGGTTCACCACGTCCGCGCTGGCCCAGTCCTCCGCCCTGACCACCGGGCGGTCCTGGTCGCTGGTGGCCGCGCTGCTGGGACTCGTCGGCGTGGCCCTCGGCGGGCTGGCGCTGGCCCGCCGCGCCGGGAGGCGAGGCGCTGTCGCCGCCCTGGCGACGGGTCTGGTCGGCGCGCTCGTCGGCGGACTCGTCGTGGGAGCGGCGCGGGGCGGGCCCGGCACCGGCTACGGCATCGTCGGCGGCTGCGTCGCCGTCGTGGTCGGGTTGGTCGCCGTGCTCCTCGGCGGGCTGGCGCTCGCCCGCTCCCGGCGCCCGGCGCCGACCCGGTGACCGGCGCTACCGGACGCGGTAGACGGAGACGTGCGAGTCGGACTCGGCGGTGAACTCCGCACCTGCCCAGTCGGCGTGCCGGGACTCCAGGTCGAACCCGGCCACGCTCGCCATCAGGTCGAGTTCGGCGGGCCAGACGTAGCGGTGCGGGCTGCGGGCCAGTCGGACCCGCCCGCTGCCGTCGAACGTGAAGTGGTGGGACACCAGGTGTTGGCGCACCAGGTCGTAGGTGTCCACGCCGAGGTAGCCGGGTTCGGAGTGGAACACCGCGGCGTCCCGCCCCGGTGGCAGCCTGCGCAGGTCTGGCACGCCCAGCTCGACCACGAACCGGCCACCGGGGTCGAGGTGGCGGGCCGCGTTGCGGAAGCAGTCGATCTGCTCGGCCTGGGTGAGCAGGTTCGAGATCGTGTTGTAGACCAGGTAGACGAGCGAGTAGCGGCCGGGGGCGGTGGCGGTCGCCATGTCCCCGACGACGACCGGGATCGTCGATTCGTCCACTGTGGACCGCAAGCGGTCGAGCATCGGCCGTGACAGCTCGATCCCGGTGACCGACACGCCGCGCCGCGCGAGCGGCACGGCCACGCGACCGGTGCCGACGGCGAACTCCAGCGCCCGCCCGCCACCGGCCAGCTCGACGAGGCGGTCCACCGTCGGCCCCAGCACCTCGGGCGCGAACATGCCGGTGCCCGGTGTGTCGTACCGCTGGGCCGCCTCGGTGTCCCAGACCTCGTCCTGTCGCATGGTGACGACCATGCTCGGGGCGGTCCGCGTTGTCCACCGAGTTTCCGACCGGTGCCGCGGGACGGGGAGCCGACCGTCTCAAGTGGAGTGCGACCCCTAGGGGTGGAGTGGGCTCCACCCCGGACCGGGTGGGCCGCACCACTGATCTCCGGCCGCGGATCGCGCAGGATCTCCCCATCGACCAGATCAACGGAGGAGATCCACGATGAGCAGAACCATCGCGACGGTGCGCAAGGGTGCGGCGGTCCTGACCGTGGCGGGGTTGGTGGGCGCCTGCTGGACCGCGAGCGCGGCGGCGGGCCCGTCCGGGCACCCGGCCGTCCAGGACAGCCTCAACTCCCTGGTGAGCCAGGAGAGGTTCCCGGCGGCGCTCGCCTCGGTGAGCCGCGACGGCCGCACGACCTCGCTGGTCGCCGGTTCCGCGCGGATCGACCGCCGGGTCCCGGTCCCCCGCGACGGCTACGTGCGGGCGGGCAGCGGCACGAAGACGTTCACCGCGGTGGTGGTCCTGCAACTGGTGGCCGAGGGCAAGGTGGACCTGGACGCGCCGATCGAGACCTACCTGCCGGGCGTGGTGCGCGGCGAGGGCGTCGACGCCACCAAGATCACCGTGCGGCACCTGCTCCAGCACACCAGCGGGCTCCCGAACTACACCGCGCACATCGGGCTGGACCACTTCCAGAAGATCCAGCACCGGTTCTTCCACCCCCACGAGCTGCTCGCGGCGGCACTCGCCCACCCGGCGGACTTCGCCCCCGGCACCTCGTGGAAGTACAGCAACACCAACTACCTGCTGGCGGGCTTCCTCGTCGAGCGAGTCACCGAGCGCCCGGTGCAGGAGCAGATCACCGAGCGGGTCATCAAGAAGGCGGGGCTGCGCCACACGTACTGGCCGCAGCCCGGTGACCAGACCGTCCGCGAGCCCCACGCGCAGGGCTACGGCACCGTCAGCACCACCGACAGGACGGTGATCGACGTGACCGAGATGGACCCCTCCTGGGGCGGGGCCGCGGGCCAGCTCATCTCGACGCCGAGCGACCTCGCGAAGTTCAACCGCCTGCTGCTGGACGGCAAGCTGCTCCCCGCGGCGCAACTGGCCGAGATGCGCAGGACGGTCGACGCGCCGGTGTACCCCGGTTCGGAGTGGCGCTACGGCCTCGGCCTGGTCAGCATCCCGCTCACCTGCGGCGGCCTGTACTGGGGCCACGGCGGTGACATCGACGGGTACGAGACCCGCGGCGGCGCCACCGACGACGGCCGTTCGGTGGGGCTCGCGGTGACCGCGCTGCCGGGCACCTTCGGCGACGAGCTGAAGGCCGTCAAAGCGGTGCTGAGCAGTGTGGACACCGCGTTCTGCGCGTGATCGGCGCGACGCGGGTGCCCGGACCCCGGTCCGGGCACCCGCCGGTGGGTGATCCGGATCATCCACACCGGAAACCACGGGCGCGCATCCGGGTGACAGCACCGGAGAACCGCTGGTCACCCGGTGCGGCCGAGGGGTACCACCCGGTCGCGGCCGAGTCGTCCGCCGAACGCGGTTGACCCTTTCGGGGGTCGACAGGAGAGGGTGAACGGGTGCTGGATAGGAGCGGAGAACCGCTTCCCGGCCCCTGGAGGACCGAGCACATGCCCGTTCCCGCACCACCCGTCCCCACCTGCGACGTGTACTCGCCCGAAGCCGCGGACGACCCCGTGGCGATGCTGCGCGGGATCCGCGCCGAGAGCCCCGTCAGCTGGATGCCCGACCTGAACTCCTACCTGTTGACGCGCCACGCCGACATCGTGGCCGCGTTGCGGGAGCCCCGGTTCATCAGCGGCAACCTGACGCAGGGCCTCGACAGGCTCAGCCCGGCGGAGGTCGCCGAGCTGAGCCCGATGCGGGAGTCGCTCGAACGCTGGATGGGGCACACCAACGACGTCGACCACGTCCGGTTCCAGCAGCTGCTCAAGCGGTACTTCACCCCGGCGATGGTGAACGGGTTGCGGCCGCGGGTGCGGGAGCTGACCACCGAGCTGCTGGACGCCGTGGCGCCGCTCGGCCGGATGGACGTGGTCGCCGACCTCGCGTACCCGTTGCCCGCCAACGTGATCGCCGAGATGCTGGGGATGCCGACCAGCCACCGCGAGCAGTTGCAGGCCTGGTCGCGCGACATCACCGCGGTGTTCACGATCGCGGACGTCGACAACCTGCGGGCGGGCCAGCGCAGCATCCTGGAGATGGAGGAGTACCTGCGGCCCATCCTCGCCGACCGCAGGGCGGAACCGCGCGACGACCTGCTCAGCATGTTCGCCGCAGCCGAGAGCCGCGGTGCCGTGTCGGAGGCCGAGGCGGTCGCGAACTGCGTGCTGCTGCTGTTCGCGGGCCACGAGACGACCGCCAACCTGATCGCGAACGGCCTGGTGCTGCTGCTGGAGAACCCCGACCAGCTGGCGCTGCTGCGCGAGCGGCCCGACCTCGTGCCCTCGGCCGTGGAGGAGATGCTGCGCCTGGAGGGCCCCGCCTCGGTGATCTCCAGGGTCGCGGAGGAGGAGGTCGAGGTGGCGGGCCACCGGTTCCAGCCGGGTGAGCGCGTCTACCTCGCCATGAACGCGGGCAACCGCGACCCGGAGGTGTTCCCCGATCCCGACCGCTTCGACGTGACGCGCAAGCCGAACCGGCACACGGCGTTCGGCATGGGCTCGTTCTACTGCCTGGGCGCGGCGCTGGCGCGGGTCGAGGCGGACGAGTGCTTCCGCCTGCTGCTGGACCGGCTGCCCGACCTGCGGGCGGGCTACGACCGGGTGCCGTGGCGGAACGTGGTGCCGCTCAACCGCCGCCTGGACACGCTGCCGGTGGAGTTCTGACGCCGTCCCGGCGCCCCGACCGCGGGGCGCCGGGCCCGGCCGTCAGGGCCGGAAGGGTGTGAGGTCCTTCAGCGAGTCGACGAGCTGGGCGCCCCAGCCGAGGACCGCTTCCCGGAACGGGGGCACGAAGATGAGCAGTGCCACCAGCAGCGCCACGTACGGCGCCACGCCCCCCTTGCGCTTCGACGCCACGCACACCCCCTGATCCGTCGTCACGACCAGCATGGCACGAGACCCGCGCGCCCCGCCGCCACGCCGTGCGGTGGTCGACGGGCCTTCGGCATTCCGCCGTCCACTCCCACGCCACCCGATCACCGCCCTTCCGAACCCATCGGTGAAGGCGGTCTCCCGCTCGGTCTCGAACAGCGCCCGGTCGACGTCGTGCACGGCGTTCTCCGTCGCTGTGGTCCGCCGTGCCGTCACCGGGAATGGGTGCACGAACCGTGCCGCTCCCCTGACCTGCGACGATGCGAACGACTCCGCGGTGCGGAGCGCGGGTGAGGTCGCGGTGCGCGGGCGGGCCGTGGTCGAGGAAGGCCGCCTGGTGCTCCACCGCGGCGGTCGCGACCCGGCGCAGCACTCCCGCGCGCAGGTCCAGCCCCCGGACGAGCTTGCGCGCGGCTCGCCCGCGCGGCCGTCACGCCCAACGCCTCGGCGACCCCCTCCCGGTCGTCGGCGGCGACCGCGGGCAGGTGCTCGCGCACGACGTCCACCAGCAGCGCGGACGCGACGCCGTCCTCGACCAGCGCCCGTGCCCCGGCGGCGAGCAGGTCGACGACCGTGCGCTCGACGATGCCGGACGGCCGCGACGCGCACCGTCCGCACCGCGTCCTCGACCAGCGCCCGTGCCCCGGCGACGCACCGCCCGCACCGCTTCCCCGACCGCGGCCACCGCCAGGCGGCGAACAGGTCGACGACCGTGCGCTCGACGATGCCGGGCAGCCGCGACGCGCACCGTCCGCACCGCGTCCTCGACCAGCGCCCGTGCCCCGGCGACGCACCGCCAGCACCGCTTCCTCGACCGCGGCCACCGCCAGGCCGTGCAGGTCGGCGATGTCCTCGGGATCGGCGTCGAGCAGGCCCCGGTCGGTCAGGTGCGCCACCACGGCGGGCAGCGCGTGGCGGCAGTCCGAGCGGCCCTCCAGCCCGGCCGCGGCCCCACCGTCCCGAAGGGCCGCGTCACGGCCTCGACGGCCTCCCGCGGCGCGCTCCCCGGACCGCGGCAGCGCGGACAGCGCGCCGCGACCAGGTGCCTGCCGCGGCCGGGCGCGGCGCCCCGGCCCGCCGCGCCGGCGCCGGGTTCTCCGCCAGCTCCCGCTCCACCCGGCGGGTCACCTCGTCCCGCGCCAGCGGCAGGAACTCCAGCCTGGAGCAGTTCCGGCAGCGACCGCGGCTCCAGCGCGGTGTGCGGCCCGAACGCGGGCGCTCCCCCGTGCGACACGTCGCCCTCCCCGACGGCGCTGCGATCCCGGTGCGCCGCCGCCCCTCCCTCACCACCGGCGGGCGGACCCCGCTTTCGCCGAGAACCACACCGTCCGGGCGTCCCCCGTTCGCGGTATCGGACCGCCCCCGTTTGAACCACAGGTCCCGCTGCGCTACGTTCAGTCACCGATCTGTCACGCGACCACTCTGGGGAGATGCGGCGCAAGTGCTCCAGCTGTCGAGGTACGCGCCTCGCACCAGGAACGGCGCGGTGCTCGCGGTCAGCGCCCTGGTCGACTCCATCGGCACCGGCCTGTTCCTCGCGATAGTGCCGGTGTTCGTCGTGCTCCACCTCGGTGCCGATCCCGTCCAGGTCGGCGTGGTCGTGGGCGCCGCGAACCTCATCGCGCTGCTCTCCCCCCTGCCCGCGGGGTGGCTGACCGACCGCGTCGGCCCCGGCCCCATGTGGACGGGGCTGCTGGTGGGCCGAGCGATCGGCTACTCGGGGTTCCTGTTCGTGTCGTCGTTCACCGGGTACGCGGTGCTGCTGTGCGTGCTCGGCCTGTTCGACCGCGCCAGCGCGCCCGTGCAGCAGGTGTTCCTGCTCCGCATGGAACGCCCCGAGGACCGCAGCAGGTCGATGGCCGTGCTGCGCACCGCCCGCAACATCGGGATGAGCGTCGGACTGCTGCTCGGTGGCGTGGTGATCTCGATCGGCACGCGCACGGCGTTCACCGTCGGGTTCGCGGCCAACGCGCTGTCGTTCGTGGTCCTGCTCGTCGCCGTCCGCCTCCTCTCCCGCACGGCACCCCCGGTCGAGCCCACGCCCGAACCCGGCGTGCGCGTCCCGTCGAGCGGAGTCGTGCTCAAGGACCGCCGCTACCTCACCCTGGCCACGGGCAACGCGATCCTGCTGCTGCACGACGCCGTCCTGTTCACCCTGCTCCCCCTGTGGATCATCAGCAGGACGGAGCTGCCACCCGCGTGGATCGGCCCCCTGCTGGCGGTCAACACCGTGCTGACGGTGGCGTTGCAGGTGCCGCTGACGAAGTGGGCGAACACGATCCCGAAGGCCCGCACGACGATCCTGCGCTCACTGGTCCCGCTGCTCGTCTCGGTCGTCCTGTTCCTGACCGCCGAACACGTGGGGGCCTCCATCGTGCTCCCGCTGGTGGCACTGGCGGTCGTGCTCCTGACCCTCGGCGAGAACATGCACTCGGTGTCGGCGTTCGAGCTGTCCTACCGAATGGCCCCGGAACGATCGATGGGCTCCTACCTGGGCGCCTTCGACTTCGGCCACGCCGTGCAACTCGCCGTCGGACCACCGTTCATGACCGTCGTGGTGCTGCGGGGCGCGATCGGCTGGAGCGCGCTCGGAGGAGCGTTCGCCCTCGGAGCGGTCCTGATGGCGGCCAGCTCGGCCAAGCGGGAACAACCGACCGGAGAGGGCTGAAACCCGCTGGGCGCTGTCGCGACCCGCACGACACCCCGCTCCGCCGAAGACCGTCCACCACCGTCCGCGACGGCCTCCACGAGGCGGTCCCGCACCCGGCCCGCGACGTCGCCGCCCGCGCAACTCCCGTCACGTCCGGAGTTCCGGGGCCGTTCCCACCCGCCGAACCGGTTCTCGGGCGGTCAGCCTCGGGTCACGGCCAGGTGGTCCACGAAACCGTCGACCGTGGTCACCTGCTCCGACCAGCCGAGTTCGCGGCCCAACCGCACCACCTGCGGCAGGCGGGCGACGCGGTCGCCCGCGAACACCTCGGCCGGTGTGCCGTCCTCGACGATCCTGCCGTCCGCGACCAGCACGACGCGGTCGAAGTTCTCCACGCAGAAGTCCATGTCGTGCGTGATCGCGATGACCGTGCGACCCCTCAGGGAGAGGTCGGCGATGATCGTGGCGAGCGCGTCCAGCGCGACGGAGTCCTGCCCCGTGGTCGGTTCGTCGAGCACGACGACGGGGGTGTCCATCGCGAGCACGCCCGCGATGGCGACCATCTTCCGCTGGGCCAGCGAGAGGTGGTGGGGGTGGGCGTCGGCGAGATCGGTGAGCCCGGTCGACTCCAGGGCCCGCTCGACCAGGTGGCGCGCGTGCTCGGGCGGGAACCCGAGGTTGCGCGGTCCGAAGTGGACCTCGGCGGACACGGTCTTGGCGTGCAACTGGTCGTTCGGGTTCTGGAACACGAACCCGACCTTGGCCGCCAGCACCGCGATCGGGTGCTCCGCGGTGTCGAGGTCACCGACGAGCACCCGGCCGGACGTGGGCTTGACCATGCCGTTGAAGTGCTGGGCCAGCGTGGTCTTGCCCGCGCCGTTCGGCCCGATGACCGCGACCCGCTCGCCCTGCCGCACGACGAGCGACACGTCGTCGAGCGCCGTCACGCGCTCGTCGTAGCGGAACGTCAGCGACTCGACGCGAATGTCCGACCGCACGGTGGAAACCTCCTGGGAGTGCCCTGGCAGAACGGTCACGGCGTGTGCTCCACCGACAGGCCCGCACCGAAGCCGCGCACGGCCTCGGGCAGCAGCACGGGCAGCGGGAGGGATTCCGGCCACAGGCCGCGTTCGGCGGCGCGACGGGCGGCGCGGGTGTAGCGGGTGCTCGACACGCCGAGATCCGGCAGGAGTTCGTCGGTGAACACGTCGTGCGGGGACCCGTCGAGCACGAGCGACCCGTGCGAGAGCACGAGGACCCGGTCCGCCAACTCGGCGAGCTGCTCGATCCGGTGCTCCACGAGCACGATGGTGATCCCGTTGCGCCGCAACGCGTCGAGCGCTCCGAAGACCAGTGTGGCGCTGGCCGGGTCGAGCTGCGACGTGGGCTCGTCGAGCACCACCACCCGAGGCCGCATGACGAGCACCGACCCGATCGCCACCAACTGCTGCTGGCCACCGGACAGGGCGAACGGCGAGCGGTCCGCGAGGTGCTCGATCCTCAGGTCCTCCAGCACCTGCTCGATGCGGCGGACCATCTCGGCCCGGTCCACACCGAGGTTCTCCAGCCCGAAGGCCAGTTCCTCGCGCACGGTGAACTTCGCCCCGGACATCTGGTTGAACGGGTTCTGCACCACCAGGCCGACCTCGGTGACCAGGTCCGCCAGCGGGGTGGTCGCGACCGGCCGCCCGCCCACCCGAACCTCACCGGAGAGCCGACCGCCCGACACGTGCGGGATCATGCCCGCGACCGCGCTCGCCAGCGTGGACTTGCCCGAGCCGCTGGCCCCGACGACCCCGCACACCTGGCCCGCGGGGATGGCGAAGCTGACCGGACCGAGCGCGTCCTCGGCGGTGGTCGGGTAGGCGTACGAGACGTTCTCGAACTCGATCATCGCACCACTCCGAGGACGTTGACGACGATGGCGGTGACGGCTGCCGCGCCCATCAGCAGCCGGGCCCACCGCTGGGCGGAGGAGTCGGCGACCGCGACCAGCGACGTGCGGCGGGTCGTGGAACCGAACGCGCGGGCCTCCATGGCGACCGCCCGCTCCTCCAGGTCGGCCAGCGACCCCAGCAGCAGCGGCCCGACCAGCGGCAGCAGCGCGCGCACCCGACGCCGCAGGCCCGTGGTGTCGAGACCTCTGGCCTGCTGGGCGCGCAGCACGTTCTGCGCCCTGGCGCGGAACGCGGGCACGATCTGGAGCGTCGCCGAGATGACGTAGCTGGTGTTGGGTGACATGCCCCGCTCGACCATGGCGCTCATCAGCACTCCGGGGTGCGTGGTGAGCAGGAGGAACAGGAACGAGCCGAGCATCACGACCAGCCGCAGCGACGTCTGCGCGGCGAACAGCAGGCCCTCGGACGTCACCGTGGCCGGGCCGAACTCCGCGAGGACGGTCGTGCCCTCCGGGAAGAACAGGCCCTGGAGCAGGAAGATGACCAGCACGACCGGCGCGGAGAAGAGGAGCAGCAGCCGCGCGTACGGCCGCTGGACCCCCGCGACGAGGACGGCGGGCACCAGCACCACCAGCAGGAGCACGAGCGGCGCCCACACCACGGGGATGGCGAACGCCGTGGTCGTGACGGCCAGCGCCATGACCAGCTTGGTGGTCGGGTTCAGCCGGTGCACCGGCGAGGCGCCGGACTGGAAGAACATCGTGGTCATCGGACCGCCTCCGCTCGCACGGGCGGCACCGCGGCGGGCCGGTCGATGCCGAACACCGAGTGCTCCCGCACGAACGAGAACCGCTGGCGCAGCCTCGGCGGCAGCGCCACGAGCACGCTGTAGGCGATCAGGCACGACACGACCTTGTCGAGCGGGTCGGCGATGAGACCCTGGATGCTCGCGGCCTCCAGCATGCTGTTGCCGTACACCTGGAGCGTCGCGATGAACGCGGACTGGCCGAGCGAGCCTCCCGCGTTGCCGAACACGAACGCCGTGATCGGCGCGGACACCACCCCGGCCACGACGCCGATCAGCACGCCCGCGAGGACCACCGTCGGCACGCGGCGGAACAGCCCGAACCGCGCGAAGGTGCCCGCGAGCAGGCCGATCGTGGCCGCGGTGACGGCGTAGGGCAGCGAGCCGGGGTTGATCGTCATCCCGACCGTGATGCTCGACAGCGCTCCCGCCGCCGCTCCCGCCGCGGGCCCGGCGAGCACCGCGACCAGCACGGTGCCGATGGAGTCGAGGTGCACCGGCAGCCCGCTGATCCGCACGAGCTGGCCGATGACGATGTTGATGGTGATCGCGACGGGGAACAGCGTCACCGTGGACGTGGTCAGCTTCGACATCGCGCCGCTGATGATCAGCACGGAGCCGAGCAGGTAGCCGACGAGCGCCAGCAGCGCGGCGGAACCGCCGACGCCGTGCGGCGAGGTCGGCCGGGTCGCGATCAGGTAGGCGTAGGTGATGATCACGACCGCCGCGCCCGCGGCGATGCGCGCCCACGGTGGTAACCGGGTGAGGAGGGTGAACCGCGGAGCGGTCATCGAGGGCCTGCTTTCCGGGGAGTTCGGGGCGGAGTCAGGCCTGCCACAGCACCGGGCAGAACTCGGGGTCGGCGTAGTCCGGGTCGCCGTTCGCGGTCTTGCGGACGAGTTCGTCGTGCTTGTAAGGGGTCTGCCTGCTGTCCGTGGCCAGCCGGTGGTCGCGGTAGGCGTTCGCGCCGTCCTGCATGTGCAGGGAGATCGCGCGCCTCGGCCGGTCGGTGAGGTTGGCCGCGCTGCCGTGGTAGAGCCGGCAGTGGTGGAACGTCATGTGCCCCTTGGGGATCGTCATCGGGAGCTTGACGACCTCGGCGGCGTTGCGCCGCGACGTCTCCAGCAGCAGGTGCTCGCGCTCGTGGTCACCGGGCACCGCGGCGTAGCCGTTCCTGCTGTCCCAGCCCCGGAACTCGTTCCACCGGTGGCTGCCGTCGACCATCGTGATGGTGCCGATGGACTCGTCGCAGTCGTGGAACGGGATGAACGCCGTGATCATGTCCTCGGAGCTGGACGAGGCCCAGTAGTACTTGTCGAAGTGCCAGGGCACGATGTTGGACTTCTCGTCCGGCTGCGGCGGCTTGTACAGCAGGGTCGCCTGGAACAGCCGGATGAGGTCCACGCCCGCCAGTCGGGCCGCCGTCGCGGCGATCACCGGCTTGCGCAGGATCGCGCCGATGGTGTCGTTCTCGTAGTGGATGTAGTCGTTGTTGCGCTGGATGTCGCCGTCCTCCGGCGTCCAGTACGAGATCTTCGACGGGTGCATGGGCAGCTCGCGGTCGCGCTTGCCCGCGTAGTAGTCCTCGCTGGCCTCGACGAGCGCGTCGGTCTCGTCGTCGGTGAGCAGCTTCGGGGAGAGGTACCAGCCGTGCTCGGCGTAGAACCGGACGTCCTCGTCGGACGGCAGCAGCTCCAGGTCGCGTGCGGACAGGATCGCGTTGTCTGGCACGGGTTTTCCTTTCACGGGTCGCGCCTGGCCGGCGAGGTCACGCGTCGGCGGGCGCGGTGGTGACGCGCAGGAGTTCGCGCACGGTCTTGAGCGTCTGCTCGCGGTCCTCCGGTGACGGGGCGTCGACCAGGACGAAGCCCGCGCGCTGGTCGGACGAGCGCAGCGGCGCGACGACGTCGCCGACCGACACCGCGAGACCGGCGCGGGTGACCATCGGGTGGGCCTTGACCTCGTCGAGGCCCGAGATGTCGACGACCGTGCCCGGCGCGCAGATCGGGAACCAGGCGGCCGCGTAGGACACCGGCTCGGGGGAAGCGGGCAGTTCCGGCGGCACGCCCATCGCGAGCTGCACGGCGGCGCGGTACGGGTCGAAGCGGTAGGACGCCGCGACGAGGTCGAGGATGAAGTCGCCGGGGGTCCGCACGGCGACCTCCATGATCGCCGGACCCCGCTCGGTGAGCCGGAACTCCAGGTGCACGAGCCCGGTGCGCACACCCGCGCTCCGCACGACGCCCTCGGTCAGCTCGCGGACGGCGCGCTCGGTCTCCGGGTCGTCGAACCGGTGGCCCGCGCGGTGCGCGACCTCCACGAAGCGGGGTGGACCGGTGGTCTCCTTCGCCGTGATGTTGCCGAACAGGACCTCGCCGTCGCGGGTGAAGCCCTCCCAGCTGAACTCGGGCCCCTCGACGGCCTGCTCCACGAGCAGGCGCTCGGTCCGCCGCGCCGCGAGGACCGCGCGCAGCTCGTCCACGCCGGACACGAGCTGGACGCCCGTGCTGCCGAAGGAGGAGAACGGCTTCACGACCACGGGCAGTCTCGGTCGTGCCCACTCGACGGCCCGGTCGTGGCCAGCCACGACGTGGAACTCCGGCTGCGGCAGGCCGTTCGCCGCGAAGCAGGCGCGTTGCAGCGCCTTGTTCCTGGACAGGGTCGAGGCGTGCAGGGACGGGCCGGGGAGGCCGAGGCGGTCGCCGACCACGGCCGCGCCGAGGACGTGCGGCTCGGAGAACGCCAGCACACCGTCCACCGGCGACGCCGCGGCGACCGCGTACCCGCCGACGGCCCACAGCTCGTCGACCGCCCAGCCGTCCTGGCCGAGGTCCGGCACCCGGTGCACCTCGACACCGTCGGGCACCTCCCCCGACCACGCCTCGGTCTCGACGACGTGGACCCCGAACCCGAGGTCGCGCGCGGCCTCCAGGTACGGGCGGCCCATGAAACCGACACCGACGAGCGCAAGCCGCTTCACTGGTTACCCGCCTTCACGCAAAGAGCACCAACAGCACATCCCCAGACGGCACGAGCATCAGCGCCGGATATTTTCGAAGCTAGCACCGCCGCATTCCAGCGGCAAGCAGATATCGGTCCGGACCCGCTCCGGGACCACTCGCCGCTCGGCCACCGGGGAGGCGAGCAACACGATCCCTCACACCCACCACACAGAAGACCAGCCAAACCAGCTACCCATGACGTTCACTCGAATGGAGTAACTATTCACGAAGTCAAGCGACTATGAGCACAGAATGCTACCAATGTCTCTTCCATCCCTCTTTCGAGGGATACCCCCAGCTCAGGGCCGGTCTGAGGGGCCACACCAGACCAGTTGCACCGGATTGGAATCGCCGGTAGTGTCGGGTCTTGATCGGCGGCTACGAGCGTTGTCCTGGGGACACTGGATCCAACGCTCCGAAGAACTGATTCGCGGTGTGACTGGGGAAGTATCGCACAGCGGCGCACTTTTTCGTGCGCACGAAAGAGTCGATTAGCAGTCGACGCTCCATAATCATCAGCCCGCCCAGCAGGGTGGGCCCAATCGGTGTGCCTAAATATTGTTTCACCGCCCTTCGCTCGCTCACACCAAGGTTTCGAAGAGGAGAACCGTGTCTGAATACGACTCTTTCGCGGACGCGTACGCGGCCGGTCTGCGCGACGTCCTGGTCGACGGCTCGCACGTCCCGTCGGTGCGCGACCCGCTGTCCAAGGCATCGGACTTCGGGACGAAGGACCGCCCCTACCGCGAGGTGATCGCGCACTCCTTCCGCGTTCGAGACCCCCAGCAGTCCCTCGCCGTCAGCTCGGCGCTCCCGGTGAACCTGCCGTACTGCTTCGGGCTCCTCGCCTGGTCCCTGGACGGCCGCAACGACGTCGACACCCCGGCGTACTACCGGCGCGGGGCGCACGAGTACTCCGACGACCAGCACACCCTCAGCGGCGCGTTCGGCCACCGGCTGCTGTCGTCGGCCGCGGGCGGCGACCAGTTGGAGGCGATCATCGGCCGGATCCGCAAGGATCCCGCGCACCGCAGGGCGTTCGGCCTCGTGCTCGACCCCTCGGACAACTTCCGGGAGTCGCGGGAGTACCCGTGCGCGGTGGGCGTGCAGCTCTTCCTTCGCGACGGCGCGCTCACGTGGCTCACCGTGATGCGCGCGCAGCAGGCGCTCACCGTCCTGCCCTACGACGCGTTCCTCTTCCTGCTCATGCACCAGTGGGCCGCGGCGCTGCTGGGCGTGCCCTGCGGGCCGTACATCCACCAGTCGGGCACGTTCCACTTCTACGACAACGAGATCGACCTCGCGCGGAAGGTCGTCGAGGCCCCCGTGACGTCGGCGCAGCTACCCGCCCTGCCTGACAGCCCCGAGGAGGCCCGCGAGGCCGTCGCGGAGCTGATCGCACTGGAGCGGACGCTGCGCGAGGCCGGGGTGGCGGGCAACACCGCCGCCGTCGACGAGATCGCCTCGACCAAGGCGTCGACCGACTTCACCGACGTGGTGCGCGCGTGCCTGGCCACGCAGGCCTACCGCAAGCTCGGCGACGCGGAGACCCGTGTCGACTCGCCCGCGGCGTCCCCCGAGGTGGGCGGGCTGATCGCGGCCGTCTGACCGCTCCCCGCCCTTTCCGAGGAGGAGTTCGTCGAACTGCAAGGGGGACCACACGTGGACGTCTCGGTGCGCGACACCCTGAAACCGGACCGAACACCACCCATCGACGGCGACGACCGCCTCACCCGGCTCGTCGAGGACAGACGAGCGCGGTTCGCCGCGGTTCAGCACGCGGGCGGCGACCAGGACGCCGTCTACCGCTTCCCCGTCATGGCGGCGCTCGTGCCCGTCGCGACCAACCGCGGGGGTGAGGTCGCCTACCCCGGCGACCCGATGTGCCTGTACTCCGCGCTCATCAGCACGATCCTGCGTTCCGTGGAGCGCAGGGCGTCCGGGCTGCCCGCGGTCCCGCACGTCGACGACGTGTACCCGGACTGGGGCCTCTACCCGGACGCGCACTACCGCTTGGCCGAGTCCGGCCCGCGGACCGGGTTGATCGTCGACAACCCGACGACCGACGGGAAGGTCTTCGACCCGCGGATCTGGGACGAGGCCGCGCGGGACCTCTTCGTCGAGCAGTTGCGCACGCTGCGCCCGAAGGTCGTGATGCTCAGCGCGGTGTCCGCCGCGCACCGGTACGCGCTGGAGATGGCGGAGCTGGCCAAGGAGCACGTGCCGGACTGCCTGGTCGTGCTGGGCGGCAGGCACGCGGACGAGACGGTCCGGGTCGACCGGGGCTCCGGTCTCGTCCAGCTGTCGTGGAGCAGCACGGTCGAGGTCGTGCGCGACGGCAGGGCCGACGGCGACGTCGACTTCGTCGTGGCGGGCGACGGCGCTCCGCTGCTGGACCTGCTGATGCGGGCCATCGGCCTGGTGGCCGAGCCGGGTTTCGGTCCGACCGACGTCGACCGGGTGATGGACGCGCTGCGGCTGATCGGCGAGCGGCACGAGGACCTCGCCGGGGTGGGGCGCGTCGTGGGCTTCGGCCGCGACGTCGTCATCCAGCCGGTCGAGGGCCGGGCGCTGAGCAGGTCCGAGCTGCCCTCGCCCTACGACGCGTTCTCAGTTCGGGCGCGCTTCGGCGTGTTCGACCGGGCGGGGTCGTCGATCCACGGCAGCCGGACCGGCCACATGATGACCCTCGACTCCTGCCCGTTCAAGTGCACCTTCTGCTCGGAGAGCAGCGCGGTGAAGGGCACGCCCACCCGGTTCGCGATCACCGAGACGCAGGAGGTCGCCGCCAGGGTCCAGCGGTTGGTGGACTGGGGCGCCGAGGCCGTGTTCTTCGACGACCCGGTGTTCTGGGGCGGCAACTGGACGGCCATCACGGCGTTCTGCCGCGACCTGCTCGCGCAGGCCGACCAGCCGTGCGCGGGCCACCTCCCCGGAGACCCGGAGCACCGGTCCCTGCGGGACCTGGAGTGGGGCGCGCAGCTGACGGTCGACGTCGTGCTGAACCGGGCCAGGTGGGCCGAGGTCGGCGCGGGGCTCGACCTGATGCGCGAGGCGGGGTGCTCCTACGTCTACATCGGCATCGAGAGCATGGCCGAACCGGTGATGAAGCACGTCAAGAAGAACCTGCTGCGCCGCAACCCCGAGCCGTGGGTCGGCAAGGTCAGGGAGGCGCTGGAGAAGATCAGGTCGCACGGCATCCGCGTCGGCAGCTCCGTCCTGTTCGGACTGGACGGCGAGGACCGCACGACGATGGAGGAGACCATCGAGCAGATCGGCAGGCTCATCGACGACGACCTGCTGATCATGGCCAGCCCGAACATCCTCACCTACCACCCCGGCACGTCGGTGTCCGAAGAGCACGGCCAGGACAAGCTCGACTACCACTCCCGCAAGGAGAACCGTCCCCCGTACACGTACTTCGAGGAGGCGTACCCGGAGGTGGTCTCCAAGTTGTTGGCGGAGGACGACATCTGGTACATCCACGAGACGGCCGCCAAGAGGTGGGGCACGGTGCGCAACAGCGCGGCCGAGGGAGCGGGCGTCGCCGACTGAGCGCCGACCGCACGACAGCATCCGACAGCCGCCCAGGAAGAGGAACACCATGCTGGAACCGACGTTGAACCCGCCGCTCGCGGTGGACCCGAAGAGCTACTGGGCTCCGTACTTCACCTACTTCCCCGCGCTGTCGCGGTACATCCCGCTGGGCGACTACGCCAAGCGGGTCCGCCCGAGGGCGTGCGTGCTGGGCGCCTCGGACGGCAAGTTCGCGCTGCCGCTGCTGCGCGCGGGCTGGGAGGTCGTCGGGGTGGAGACCGACGAGACGTTCCTCGACGGCGGTGTGCTCGACCTCGTCGACGGCCCGCACGAGATCGTCGGCCTGCGCAAGCGGCTGGCGGACGAGGGCCTGGAGGACCGCTGCACGATCGTCGAGCAGGACTACATGACGCTCGACGCGGCGGGCGACTTCCAGTTCGTCATGGGCAGCGGCCTGTGGTCGATGCCGCCCAACCGCAAGCACACCCTCCAGGCGCTGTTCGACCACGCGATGGGCATGGTGGCGCCGGGTGGGGTGTTCTTCGCCGACTACCTCGTCGGGTTGACGCCCGAGGACCAGGCGTGCGGCTACTACCCCGGTGTCGAGGAGATGGGCGGCATCGTCGCGCGCGACGGGTGGGAGCTGTTCGAGAACGTCGACCTCGGCATCTACGGCGAGAGCCACGTGGGGTTGGAGGAATGGCACTACCACCGCTACGCGGCCGTGATCGCGCACCGGTTCCCCGCTCCCCCGGCCGCAGGGTGATGTCGGGCTCCGCACCGTGCCGGGTCTGGGTGCTCGGCGGTTCCGCGAGTGGCAAGACCACGTTCGCGCGGGAGTTCTCGGCCGCGGCCGGGGCCCGGCACGTGGAGCTGGACCGGCTGTACTGGCAGGAGAACTGGACCCCGAAGGAGGACGCCGCGTTCCGCGAGGAGCTGGGCGTCCTCCTGCGGGAGCCGCGCTGGGTCGTGGACGGGCAGTACGCGGCGGCGGTCGACGACTTCGTGGCCGAGGCGGACTGCGTGGTCTGGCTCGACACGCCGCTGCGCGTGGCGTGGCCGAGGCTGCTGCGGCGCACCGTCACCAGGCTGGTGCGCAGGCAGGACCTGTGGGCGGGCAACCGCGAGTCCTTCACCAGCGTCGTGGGGCCCAGGTCGATCCTCTGGTTCGCGCTGCGCCTGCGGAAGCCGCAGCAGGAGGCGAACCAGCGGTTGTTCGACCGCCTGCGCCCCGGTGGCGCCGTGCTGGTGCGCAGCCGGACAGGTGACCCGGCCGCGCTCGCACGCGGTCTGGCGAACGGGGTGGGGTCGAGTGACCACGGCTGATCTCAAGCCGGTGCCCGGCTCTGCGCTGGCGGCCGACCCGGCGGTGACGGCAGACCCAGCGGTGACGGCGGATGCGGCAGCCACGGAAGTCACGGTGGATCCGGCTGTGGCAGCGGACACGGCGGTCACGGCAGACCCGACGGACGTGGCAGGTCCGGCGGCCACCGCAAACCCGACGGACCCGGCGGTCACGGCAGATCGGACAGACGCGGCGGTCACGGTGGATCCGGCAAAACCGGCAGTGGCGCCGGATGCGCCGGTCACCACAGACCCAGCGGTCACGGCGAGCGCGGCAATCGCGGCGGACGCAGCCGCGAGGACAGCCCCGGCGGCGGCAAACCCGGCAGACGCGGCAAACCCGACAGTGAAGGCGGTCACCGCGGACACGGCGGCCACCGCAGGCCCGGCGGCCCCGGCGCTGGTCGTGACGGACCTGGACGGCACGCTGCTGCGCTCGGACGGTTCGCTGTCCGGGCGGTCGGTTGCGGCGCTGGTGTCGGTGGCTGAGGCGGGTCTGCGGGTCGTGTTCGCGACGGCCAGGCCGGTGTGGGCCGCCGTGGGTGTCGTGCAGGCCGCACGATCGGGTGACTTCCTGATCTCGTCCAACGGTGCCGTGGTGTCCGAGGTGGCGTCCGGTCGGGTCGTGCGCACCACGGCGATGTCCGCCGAGGTGGCGGGGGCGGTCGTGGCCGCCCTCGCCGCGCGGTGCCCGGAGGCGGTGTGGGCGGTGGATCGGGTCGCTGACCGGATCGTGTCTCCCGCCTGGCCGAACGTGCTGGCCAGCACCTCCGCGCGGCTGTCCCGCGCCGACCGGGTGCCGCCGGGCGCGGGAGTGCTCTGCCTGATGGTCGTCGGCTGTCCCCGCGAGCTGGGGCACGAGGTCGCCCGCGAGTTCGGGGTCGGCTGCACGTCGTCGAGCGCGGGTCTGCTGGAGTTCTCGGCGCCGGGGGCGGACAAGAGGTCCGCCCTGCTCTGGGTGCTCGACCGCCTCGGGCTGTCCGCCGAGCGGGTCGTGGCCTACGGCGACGCGCCGAACGACCTGGCCCTGCTCGGGGTGGCGGGTACGGCGGTCGCCGTCGCCAACGCGGACGCGGCCGTGCTGCTGGCGGCGGACGCGGTGGTCGCGTCGAACGACGAGGACGGCGTCGCGCGGCACCTGGAAGAGTTGACGCGGCAGACCGGACCCCGCCGCACACCAGAAGGGCAATCGATGATCCTCTCCGCCTACGACTCCGCCGCCGAGGTCCCCGCGACCGAGTGGGACTCGCTGCGGGACCGGGCCACCACCTACTCGGCGTCCGGCTGGCTCGGCGTCCGCGAGGAGGAGCTGCCGGGCAGCGGGGTCGGCCGCCACCTGGTCGCGCGGGACGCCACCGGCGCGGCGGCGGGTCTGGAGACCTACGCGTTCACCGAGCCGCCGCACCGGCTGTACGCCCCCACGTTCCTGTTGGAGGGCCTGGTCGACGAGGACCGGGCCGTCGCCTACGAGCGCGAGCCGTTCGTCTTCGGCGCGGGCTGGTCGGAGTTCCGCGGCCAGGTCCCGGTGCGCCCCGGCCTGCCCGCGGCCGACCGGGCGTCCGCCGTCGGCGCGCTGGCGGCGGACACCCTGGCCTGGGCCGCCGATCGGAACGCGCACCTGCTGTCCTACCTGTACCTCCCGCTGGAGGAGGCGCTCGACGTGGCCCGCGCCCACGCCGACGCCGAGCCGGTGGTGGTGCTCCAGGACGTCGAGAACGTGCTGAGGACCGACTGGGCCGACTTCGCCGACTACCTGGCCTGGCTGCCCCGCAACCGCAGGACGCGGGTGCGCCGCGAGCTGCGCGACTTCCAGGAGAGCGGCCGGAAGGTGCGCGAGTGCGCGCTGGCCGAGGTGGTCGACGTGATCGCCCCGCTGAACAACGCCCTCATGCAGAAGTACGGCCACACCTGGTACAGCCTGGAGCGCGCGCTCGCCGTGTACGACCGGCAGGCGCGGCACCTCTCGGCGGACAGCTCCGTGCTGCTCGTCGAGGACGAGGGCAGGCCCGCGGCGTTCGCGCTGCGCTACCGCCGTGACGACCGGCTGTACTCCAGGGTCGTGGGGTTCGACTACGACCTGCCCAACCGGTCGGACTACTTCAACATCCTGATGTACGACGCGGTCCGCACCGGTGCCGAGCGCGGGATCGCGGAGATCAACCTGGGTGTGGGCACGTACGAGGCGAAGCTGGGGCGCGGTGCCCTGCCGGTGCCGCTGTACAGCGTGTTCGTCGGGGTGCGGGAGCCGCTGCCGGTCACGGCGCGGGCGGTCGAGGAGCACAACCGGCGCAAGGTCACCGCGTTCGCCGAGGAGTTCGGCCGGTTCGTGGTGGGCGGGCTGGACGCCGAGGCGTGGATGCCGGAGAGGGGAAGCGAGTGACGGTCCGGGTGCTGGGGAGCCTGGAGGGGGTCGACGCGCGGGCGTGGGACTCGCTGGTGCGTCCGCTCGGGTTCTACGCGAGCTACGACTGGCTGCGGTCGCAGGAGCGGTCGGCGGCGGCCACGGTGACGTACGTCCTCGTGGAGGAGGACGGCGAGCTGGTGGCGGCGACGCCGGTGTACGAGTTCGCGGCGTTCGCCGAGCCCGCCCCGCCCGCCTCGGCGGGGGCGGCCGGCCTGCTGCGGGCGGGGCCGCGCACCGGCTACCACAACCAGCTCCTCGTGCGCGCCGAGAACGAGCCCGCGGCGGGTGAGCAGGCCGCGCTGCTGGTGGGCGCGCTCGCGGACCTCGCGGTCGAACGCGGACGTGAGGCGGTGCTGTTCGACCACCTGACGACGGCGGACCTGGCCCTGCTGGACTGCGGCTTCGAGGCGCGGGGCGAGCTGCGCGGCGCGGAAGGCGTGGTGCACAACGACGGGGGGACGTTCGAGTCCTACGTCCGGCTGCTCGGGCGCAACGCGCGCAAGAAGGAGTACGAGTGGCGGCGCTTCGCCGACGCGGGCTTCCGGGTCGACGTGGTGCGGCTGTCGGAGTGCGTGGACGAGGTCGTGCCACTGATCGCGAGCACGGGCGACCGGTACGGCTCCGGGCTGCCGGAGGAGGAGATCCGCCGGTACCTGGGTGAGCAGGCGCGGTGCGCCGACGACGCGAGCGCGGTGTTCCGCTGCTTCGACGCCGACGGGGCGCTCGTCGGGTGCTCGGTGTGCTTCCGCTGGCAGGACACCCTGTACGCGCGGGTGGCCGGGTTCGACTACGCGAGGCTGCGGGACGCGTTCGAGTACTTCAACACCGTGTACTACGAGCCGCTGCGGTACATGGAGGCGAACGGGCTGCGCACCCTGCACCTGGGGGTGGCCTCGCTGGAGGCGAAGGTGCGCCGGGGGGCGGCGCTGCACCCGCAGTGGGCGTGCGCGATCCCGGTGCCGCTGACGCCGGGGGTGCTGCGGGCGCACGACCCGGCCGCCGACCGCGCGCTCGCCGACTCGATCGCGGAGGGGGCGAAGAGCGGCATGGGCGACCACGAGTGGTCGGCCGACGCGTTCGGCAAGGCCACCCGGCCGAGCTGACCACAGCGGACCGCTCCGCCACCGCCGACCTGACCGCGAGGCGGGTTCGGCGGGGCGGACCGCGGACCTGACCACGACGACCGTTCTCGGGGGGACGAGGAATGCCAGCAGGGACCGACACCGACGCGCTGCGGGACGAGTTGCGGCGCGCCACCAGCGGGTCGTGCCGTCACGCCGACGCGTTCGTCGAGCGGTACGCCCACATCGCGCTGCGCCACGTGGGCGGGCGGACGGCCGACCTGATGACGACCCGGCGCGCGGGCACGTCCGTGCGGCGCGTCGACGGGGACGGCGTGGCGTACCAGGCTGACGACGACCCGGCTCGGGTGCTGGAGGTGCTGGGGGCCGAGCAGGCCGCCTTCGACCTGTCCGCCGGGCACGCGCACCTCGACGACCTGGTGCTCGCGGTCGAGGAGGCGGCTCGTTCCGCGGACCCGCGGATCACCCAGGTCCTCGTCGACGCCGAGCTGAGCGCGCAGCAGATCGCCGTGGTCGGTGTCGACGAGGTGCGCCGCGACCAGCGGAGCCTGCTGTACCTGACGATCCGGGTCATCGCGGAGGAGAACGGCAGGCGCGCCACGGGTTTCCTCACACCGGGCACGTCCGCCGCCGACCTGTCGCTCGACGCGGCGGCGGCGGGCAGGGCGGCGGCCGACCGCGCGCTCATCGCACTGGCCGCGCGGCCCGCCCCGGTGGCGCACCTGCCGGTCGTGGTCGGGCCGGGGCGGGGCATGGTGCTGGTGCACGAGGCGTGCTGCCACCCGCTGGAAGCCGACGAGGTGCTGCGCGGCTCCGTGTACGCGGACCGGTTGGGAGAGCGGATCGCCGCGCCAGGGGTGTCCATCGTGGACGATCCGACGCTGGCCGGCGCGGTGGGGTCGTACGGGGTCGACGACGACGGGACCGCGGCGCGGCCCACCACCCTCGTGGACGACGGGACGCTCGCGTCGTTCCTCAGCGACCGGGTGACGTCCGAGCGGCTGGGGCTGCCCATCACGCCGAACGGGAGGCGGGACGGGTTCCACCACCGGCCCATCCCCCGGATGACGAACACCCGCGTGCTGGCGGGCGGCGTGACGCCGGAGGACATCATCGCCGACACGCGCTTCGGGCTGTACGCGCCGCACGTCGGCGGTGGCGAGGTGCTGGAGTCGACCGGCGACTTCGTGTTCCGGGTGATGAACGGGTACCTGATCGAGAACGGGAGGATCACCGACCCCATCGGGGAGACCACGGTGCGCGGCAACGGTGCCGAGGTGCTGCGGTCCATCGACGCGGTCGGTGACGACGTGGAGCTGGGTGTGGCGAAGTGCGGCAAGTTCGGGCAGCTGATCCCGGTCGGCGTGTGCGGGCCGACGCTGCGGATCGGTTCCCTGCTGGTGGGAGGGACGGACGCGTGAGGCTCGACGACGCGGTGATCGACGACTACCTGCGGGCGGCGGCCCGGCACGGCGCGACGGCCGAGGTGCGGCTGCGGGTCGACGAGCGGGAGGAGCTGGTCGTCCACTCCGGACTGGTGGACTCCACGTCGACCGTGCGGGCGGGAACGGTGACCGTGCGGCTGTGGCGGGACGGCCGGACAGCGCTCGCCGTCGTGCCGCGCACGGCCGACGCCGAGTCCGTGGTCGCGGACGCGCTGGCGAACTCCTACGAGGCCGCACCGCGGCAGGTCACGGCGGCGGGGGGAACGGGAAGCGGTGGAACGGGAAGCGGTGGAACAGGAGGCGGTGGAACGGGAGGCGGTGGGCAGAGCGGTTCGCCCATGGCCGCACCACCCGCGACGAACGCCGACGACACCACGCCGGGGCAGGACTCGACGGCTGAGACCGACCACACCACACTGAGGCAAGACCCCGCGGCTGGGACCGACGACACCACACCGGAGCAAGACTCAACGGCTGAGACCGACCACACCACACCGGGGCAAGACCCCGCGGCTGGGACCAACCACACCACACCGGAGCAAGACTCGACGGCAGAGACCGACCACACCACACCGGGGCAAGACCCCGCGGCTGGGACCAACCACACCACACCGAGGCAGGACCCCGCGGCTGGAAACGACCACACCACGCCGGAGCAGGTCGCGGTGGGTGGGCCTGGCGGTGGTGGGCGGAGTGCCAGTCGGTCGCTTGCGGAGTTGCGGGCGGAGGCGGCGGCGCTCACCTCCGCTGGCGACGTGCTGACGGAGCTGTGGATCAACCAGGTCAGCCGGTCGGTGGTCGTCGCGAGCACCGGAGGTGGCCGCCGTGGGTACCGGACCAGTTCCGGGTCGTTGCTGTACCGCGCTACCCGTGACGCGGCCGGTCGGAGGACGCACGTCGACCGGGAGGACATCGGGCCGGACGCCGCGTTCCTGCTCGGGCGGCTGCCCGCGCTGGTCGCCGGGCGGTGCGGTGCCGTGTTGCGCGCCCCCACGACGACGTCCGCTCCGCCCTCGGCCGTTGTGCTCGACGGGGCCGTGGCGGCGCGGTTGGTGTTCCTGTTCGCGCGGAGCCTGTGCGCGGACTCGGTGGCGCAGGGGCGCAGCAGGCTCGCCGGCCTGGTGGGGACGCGGATCCTGTCGGCGTCGTTGACGCTGGTGGACGATCCGCTCGCGCGGGACGCGCCGCTGCACGCGCCGTTCGACGACGAGGGCACGCCGACGGCTCGGCGCGTGCTGGTGGACCGGGGTGTGCTGACCGGTTTCCTCGGCAGCCGCGAGCACGCGTCGCCGGTGGCGGGCAACGCGTGGCAGGAAGGTCCGTCCGTGCCGCCCCGGCCGATGCCGGGGAACCTGTGGATCGAACCGGGGTCCGGGGCGGCCGTGCCGGACGGCGCGTTCCTGAGGGTGGTGCAGGCGTACGGGATGCACCTGTCGAACGACATCACCGGCGACTTCTCGATGGGGGTGACCGCGCTGGTGGAGCAGGGTGGCGAGGTGTGCTCGGCCGAGGGGCTCACGGTGGCGGGCAACGTGTTCGCGATGCTGGAGCGCGCGCACCCGCTGGCCACCGAGCTGACCTGGTCGGGTGGCGGGTCGTCGTACTGCGCCTCGCCGGACCTGCTCGTCGAGGGCCTCACCGTGGGCGTCTGAACCGTTGGGGGAGAAGCACGTGTCGGGTTCTCTGTGGCGCAACAGCGACTTCGTGAAGATGTGGACGGGCGAGTCGGTGTCGCTGTTCGGCACCTACATCACGCAGCTCGCCTTCCCGCTGACGGCGATCCTCGCGCTCGACGCGACGGCGTCCGAGGTGGGGTTCATCAACGCCGCGAGGTTCGCGCCGTTCCTGCTGATCCCGCTGTTCGCGGGGGTGTGGGTCGACCGCCACCGCCGCAAGCCGGTGCTGCTCGCGGCCCGCGCGGGCTGTGCGGTGGCGCTGTGCGCGGTGCCGCTGGCGCAGACGTCGGGTCTGCTCAGCATCGCCCTGATGTGCGTGATCGCGTTCGTGATCGGCTCGCTGGGCGTGGTCGACCAGATCGCCTACCAGGCATTCGTGCCGTCCGTGGTGCCGAAGGACCAGCTCGTGCGGGCCAACAGCGGGTTCATGGGCAGCGAGTCCGTCGCTTCCGTCGCGGGTCCCGGTGTGGCCGGTCTGCTGATCGCCGCGATCACCGCGCCGGTGGCGCTGCTGGTGAACGCGGCGTCGTTCGTGTTCTCGACGGTGATGCTGCTGTTCGTGCGGGCGGAGGAGGAGAAGCCCGCCCCGCCGGACGGCGACAAGCGGGTGTTCGCGCAGATCCTGCTGGGGATGCGCCTGACGTTGGGCAACCGCGTGCTGGTGTCGCTGATCGGCTGGTCGGGGACCTACAACTTCTTCCACTCCGGCGCGTTCACGCTCGTCGTGATCTTCCTCGTGGACGAGCTGGGCGTGGGTGCGGGGTCGGTGGGCGTGGTGTTCGCCGTCGGCGGTGTCGGCGCGCTGCTCGGCGCGGTCGCGGCCCGCCGGGCGGGCGACCGGTGGGGTGTCGGCCGCACGATGGTGGGCGCGATGGCCGTGGCCGCCGCACCGTGGCTGCTGGTCGCGTTCGCCCACGACGCCCTCACCGGTGTCCTGGTGTTCGGTGCCGTGCTGTTCGTCAACGGGCTCGGCGAGACCGCGTCGAACATCCACTCGCTGAGCCTGCGCCAGAGCGTCATCCCGCCGGAGCTGCTCGGCACCGTGATGGGCGGGATGCGCTTCCTGATCTGGGGCCTCATCCCCGTCGGCTCGCTGCTGGGCGGCGTGCTGGGCACGGCGATCGGGCTCCGCCCGGCCCTGCTCCTGTGCGCCGCGGGCATGATCGCCGCCTGCGCCTGGCCGCTGGCGACGAAGCTGTTCCGGATCCGCTCGGCGGAGGACGTGACCCTCACGCTGACCCGGTGATCACCCCGTTCGGCTCCGCCAAAGGAGACGGGATCGGTGTGTCCACTGTGGCCTCGGTGAAGAAGTCGTTTCACCTCCTCTGACCTGCGTTGTTCGTGACCCGCCGAGCAATCTCCACTGTGGATCACCGGAGGTTTCTGGTACGAAGGTTCCCGTCGGAGCCGTTCGGGAGCAGACCCGGGAAGTCCGGGAACTCGTGTTCGGGTTGGTGCGGATGCGGGTACCACCTCCGGGGAAGAGGGGCACCATGAGCTTCTGGGACTTCGTGGCCGACCGGTGGAGCAGGCTCGCGGGTGAGGCGCTGCTGCACGTCAGCGCCGTCGTGCAGTGCACGGTCCTGGCCGCCCTCATCGGTGTGGGCCTGGGGGTCGCGGTGTACCGCAGCCCCGCTGGGTCGGCGGTCGCGACCGCGTTGACCAGCGCCGTCCTCACCATCCCCTCGTTCGCGCTGCTCGGTCTGCTGATCCCGGTCCTCGGCCTCGGCGCACCGCCGACGGTGGTGGCGCTGGTGCTGTACGGGCTCCTCCCCATCGTGCGCAACACGATCGTCGGGCTGGTCGGCGTGGACGCCTCCGTCCGCGACGCCGCCCGCGGCATCGGGATGAGCCGCCTCGGCGTGCTGACCAGGGTGGAGCTGCGCCTGGCGTGGCCCGCGATCCTCGCGGGGATGCGCGTCTCGACCCAGATGCTGATGGGCATCGCCGCCATCGCCGCCTACGCACGGGGGCCCGGCCTCGGCGTGGAGATCTTCGCCGGGCTGACCAGGGCGGGCAGTGCCAACGCCACCAACCAGGCGGTCGCCGGGACCGTCGGCATCGTCGTCCTCGCGCTGGTCCTGGACGGGGTCTTCGCGCTGATCGGCCGCTACACCACCTCCAGGGGGATCCGTGGCCAGTGAGATCGAACTCGTCGACGTGACCAAGCGGTACCCCGGTGCCGACCAGCCCGCGGTGGACTCGGTCAGCATGACCATCCCCGCGGGCGAGATCGTGGTGTTCGTCGGTCCCTCGGGCTGCGGCAAGACCACCACCATGCGGATGATCAACCGGCTGATCGAGCCCACGTCTGGCCGGATCACCATCGACGGCGAGGACACGCTGTCGCTCGACCCCGACCGGCTGCGCCGCGGCATCGGCTACGCCATCCAGCAGGCCGGGCTGTTCCCGCACCTCACCGTCGGGCAGAACGTCGGCATGGTGCCGGGGCTGCTGGGCTGGAAGAAGTCGAAGTCCGCCGACCGGGTCGACGAGATGCTCGACCTGGTCGGGCTGGACCCGGCCGACTTCCGAGACCGCTTCCCCCGGCAACTGTCGGGAGGGCAGCAGCAGCGCGTCGGCGTGGCCAGGGCGCTCGCCGCGGATCCGCCGGTGCTGCTCATGGACGAGCCGTTCGGGGCCGTCGACCCGATCACCCGCGGCAACCTCCAGGACGAGCTGATGAGGTTGCAGGCCGAGCTGCGCAAGACCATCGTCTTCGTCACCCACGACTTCGGCGAGGCCGTCAAGCTCGGCGACCGGATCGCCGTGCTGGGCCAGCAGTCGCGGATCCTCCAGTACGACACGCCCGAGCAGATCCTGGCCAACCCCGCCGACGACACCGTCGCCGGGTTCGTCGGCGCGGGCGCGTCGCTCAAGCAGCTGACGCTGCTGCGGGTGCGGGAGGTGGAGCTGAGCAAGGCGATCACCGCGACGACGGCCGACGACCCCGCCGAGATCGTCCGCAGGCTCGCGGCGGCGAAGCGCGAGTTCGCCCTGCTGCTGGACGCGCGCGGCCGTCCGACCGGGTGGGTGCACGCCCGCACGCCGTCCAAGCCGGTGCCCGTCGGCGACTCCGTGACGCTCCAGTCGACGTTGCAGGACGCGCTGGAGGCGATCCTCACCGAGGGCGGCGCCGCGGTCGTCACCGGTGCCAGGGGCGAGTACGTCGGGCTCGTGGAGATCGACACCGTGATGAGCACGGTGAAGCGGCTGCGCGAGGAGGCGGGCGCGTGACGGCCGCCCTCGCGCGGGAGCGGAGGTCGGAGCGGCTCCGGCTGCTGGTGCAGCCCGTCGCGGTGCTCCTGCTGGTGCTCGGCGTGCTGGTGTGGGCGTTCTCCCAGGACCTCGACTCGATCGAGCGGCAGAGCCTCAACGCCTCGGCGCTGCTGTCGGCGACGTGGGACCACCTGGTGATCAGCTTCGTGGTGACCGCGCTCGTGCTCGTGGTCGCGGTGCCGCTGGGCGTCCTGCTGACCCGCCGGTGGGCCCGCCGCGTCGCACCGCTGTTCCTCGGCATCGCGACGATCGGCCAGGCCTCCCCCGCGATCGGCGTCCTGGTGCTGTTCTTCCTGGCGACCGGGATGGAGGGCCTGTGGGCGGCGGTGCTGCCGATCGCCTTCTACACGCTGCTCCCGGTGCTGCGCAACACGGTGGTCGGCCTCCAGGGCGTCGACCCGGCGCTGGTCGACGCGGGCCGGGGCATCGGCATGTCCTCGGGCGCGGTGCTGCGCCGGATCGAGCTGCCGCTGGCGGTTCCGCTGATCCTGGCGGGCCTGCGCACGGCGCTCGTGCTCGCGGTCGGCGTGGCCACGCTCGCGGTGTTCGTCAACGGCGGCGGCCTCGGACTGCTGATCGACACCGGCTACAAGCTCGCCCGGTTCCCGGTGCTGATCACCGGCGCCGTGCTGGCCGTCGGGCTGGCGCTGCTGGTGGACTGGCTCGGCGCCGTCGCCGAGGCCTACCTGGGACCGAAGGGGCTGCGATGAAGAGGACCGTGCGCCGTCTGGCCGCGCTGGCCGCCGCGACCGGGCTGCTCGCGTCCGGCTGCGGCCTGGAGACCTCGTTCGCGCTGCCGTTCGACGTGGCGCCCGGCTCGATCCAGCGGGTGCCGGAACTCGACGGTCTCGGCGTCGCGGTGGGGTCCAAGGACTTCACCGAGAACCAGGTGCTCGGCTACATCGCCGAGGTCGCGCTCGCCGCCGCGGGCGCCGAGGTGCGGGACATGACCAACATCCAGGGGTCGAACAGCTCGCGCCAGGCCCTGCTGACGGGTGACATCGACCTGTCCTGGGACTACACCGGTACGGGGTGGATCAGCTACCTGGGCAACACCGAGCCCATCCCGGACGAGAAGGCCCAGTTCGAGGCGGTCCGCGACGCCGACCTCGCGGCGAACGGCCTGCGCTGGCTGGACTACTCGGCGGTCAACAACACCTACGCCTTCGCCGTCACCAAGGACTTCGCGCGGGCCAACAACCTCACGACGACCTCGGACATGGCCGCGCTGGTGCGCGACTCCCCCGACAAAGCCGTGTTCTGCCTGGAGACGGAGTTCATCAGCCGCAACGACGGTTTCCCCGGCGTGGCGGCGGCCTACGGGTTCGACGCGAAGACCGCGCAGGTCAAGACCTTCGGCACCGGCACGATCTACACCGCGACCGCGGACGGCCTGTGCAACTTCGGCGAGGTGTTCACCACCGACGGCCGCATCCTGGCGCTGGACCTGGTGGTGCTGGAGGACGACAAGAAGTTCTTCCCGCAGTACAACGCCTCCGTCGTGCTGCGCTCGGACTTCGACACCGCCCACCCGCAGGTGCGGGAGATCATGGCGCCGATCGTGGCGAAGCTCGACAACGACACCATCCGCGGCCTCAACGCCGAGGTCGACGTCGACGGCCGCGACCCGGCGGTGGTCGCCCGCGACTGGATGGTCCGCGAGGGCTTCGTGTCCCTGCCACCGGCCTGACCTCGCCGGGAGCGTCCGTCCGATGTGGATGCCGACGCTCCCGGAGGACGCGCCGCGAGCCGCTCGTCCCCCGAGCGAGCTACCCACGACTGTCCACCGCGCGGTGACGATTCCGGGCGGGTGGATCCCTAGCGTTCTCACCGTAGCCGCGGCACCCCGCCGCGGACCTCGCGGAGGAGACGTCATGCGGTTCGTGAAGCAGCTCTTGGCCGTCGCGGCGGTCAGCCTGGTCGGCGGTCAGGCCGTCGCCGCGGTGCGGGCGACGAGCGACTGGCTCACCCTGGTCCTCGGACTCCTGACAGCCGTGGCCGCGGTCGCCGTCTACCGGTGGGTGGTGCGGCGCACCGAGCACCGGGAGCCCACGGAGCTGGCCGGGGCGGGCGCCGTCGCCCGAACCGGTCGGGGCGTGCTGATCGGGTTCGCCATGTGCGCGGCGGTCATCGTCAACATCGCCTTCCTCGACGGGTACCACGTCAACGGCCTCGGCTCGGTCACCGGGGCGCTGGCGCTGCTCGGGTTCATGTCGGCCGCCGCCGTGGGCGAGGAGCTGCTCTTCCGCGGGGTGCTGTTCCGCGTGGTCGAGGAGCGCACCGGTACCTGGATCGCGCTGCTGCTGACCGGTGTCCTGTTCGGCCTCATGCACCTGGCCAACCCCGACGCCAGCCTGTGGGGCGCCACCGCCATCGCCGTGGAGGCCGGGTTCATGCTCGCCGCCTGCTACGCCGCCACCCGCAACCTGTGGGTGCCGATCGGGCTGCACTTCGGCTGGAACTTCGCGCTGGGCGGCATCTTCAGCGCCGCGGTCTCCGGCAACGGCGCGTCGAAGGGCCTGCTGGACACCACGATGTCGGGGCCGGACCTGGTCACCGGCGGCGAGTTCGGCCCGGAGGGCAGCCTGTACACGGTGGCGGCGGGCGTGGTGCTGACGCTGGTGTTCCTGTGGCTGGCCCACCGCCGCGGCCACATCGTCCCGCGTCGCGGCCGCACTGCCGGCGCTACAGTTTCCCGGTGATCGACCTCCGGAAGGTGTCCGCCCGCTGGCAGGGCTGGGACGTCGCGGTCCGGGACCTCCCGCTCGCGCTGCTGCTCGCGCTCACGTCGCTGCTGCCCGCGCTGCACAACCGCGGCACGCAGATCGGTGAGCTGCCGGGCCGTCCCCTCGACGCGCTGACCTTCGTGGTGATCGGCCTCCAGTGCCTCCCGCTCGCGGTCCGCCGCCGCTGGCCCGCCCTGTGCCTCGCCCTGGTGCTGCTCGGTTTCGTGGTCGACCAGCTCCGCGGCTACCACACGGTCGCGGGCACGGCGGTCCCCCTCGCCCTGATGAGCGCGGCGGCGCACCTGGAGCACCACCGGCGCACCGCCGCCGTCCTCGCCACCGCCGCGTACGTGGCGATGGTCGTCGGACTCTTCCGGCTCGGGTCGCCCGAGACGCTGATCGGGTTCACGACGTTCTACGCGGCGCTGGCCGCCGCGTGGGCCGTCGGGGCCTGGCTGAGGACGACCCGGATCGCCGAGGCCGAACGCCGCGGAGCCGTCGCCGCGGCCACCCGCGTCGCCGAGCGCACCCGCATCGCGAGCGAACTCCACGACGTCGTGACGCACCACGTGACGGCGATGGTGGTGCAGGCCGAGGCGGCCCGCTACCTGACGGCCGCCCCGGAACGCCTCGACCGGTCGCTGACCGCCATCACCGACAGCGGCAGGCGGGCCATCAAGGACCTGCGGAACCTGCTCGACCTGCTCAACCCGGAGCACGGCGCCGAACCGCGCACGCCGTCGGTCGGCGAACTGCGCTCCCTGGTGGAGCAGACCAGGCAGGCCGGGCAGCCGGTGGAGTTCACCGAGGACGGGGCGCCCTCGGCGACGACCGGCAGCGCGGCCATCGCGGCCTACCGGGTGGTGCAGGAGGCGCTGACGAACGCCCTCAAGCACGCCAACGGCAGCCGGACGACCGTCCACGTGCGACACGGCGGGGCGGAGACGACCGTGGAGGTCAGCACCGACGAGTCCGGGTCGCGGTCCTCGTCGCCCGGTGGGAGCGGGCGGGGTCTCGCGGGGCTGCGGGAGCGGGTCGACGTGCTCGGCGGCGAGTTCAGCGCGGGGCCGCGGGCGGGCGGCGGCTTCGTCGTGCGGGCGCGCATCCCCACGGGCAGCGCGTCGTGACCTCCTGGGGGCGCGGTCACCGGAGTAGCCTCTTCCCCCGTGCCACCGTGGAAGACGTTCGAGCAGGCCGAGCCGGAGTTCGCCGCGCGGGTGCGGCGGCTGTTCGACTCGGGCCGCCACAAGACGCTCGCGACCCTGCGCGCCGACGGCTCGCCGCGCATCTCCGGCATCGAGTGCGAGTTCGCCGGGGGTGACCTCCGCTTCGGGTCGATGCCCGGCGCGCGCAAGGGCGCCGACCTCAGGCGGGACCCCCGGTTCGCCCTGCACGGCCCCACCTCCCACCCCGTGGAGGGCAGGGAGGGCGAGTGGCCGGGCGAGGCGAAGATCGCGGGCCGGGCCGTCCCGGTGGCCGAGGAGGCAGGCGGTGAGCAGCCCGCCGGGGAGACGTTCGTCGCCGACGTCACCGAGGTGGTCGTCACGGCGCTCAACGCCGAGGCGACGAGGCTCGTCGTCGAGTCGTGGACGCCCGAGCGGGGACTGCGCAGGGTCGAGCGGGAGTGACGCGCGCCGTGGGGGCTCCGGGCGGAGCCCCCACGGCGGCGTTCGTCACGGACTGGTGCAGGTCACCGTCGGCAGCGAGTTGGTGCCGGAGTAGCTGACCGCGAACCCGAAGTTCACCGATCCCTCGGGTGGGATCGTGCGGTTCCAGTCCACGTTCTTCACCACCACCTCGGCCCCGGACCCGGAGCGCACGCCGTTCCACACGCTGTTGACCGTCTGGCCGTCGGCGTAGGTCCACCGCGCGGTCCACCCGTTGTAGGCGGTGGCGCTGTGGTTCATGACCTCGACCTCGCCCTGGAAACCGCCCTGCCACGCGCTGGTGATCTTGTAGATCGCCATGCAGTGCGCGTCGCCCGGCGGGTTCTGGCCGGTGGTCGTGGTCGTGGTCGTCGTCGGACCGCCGCCCCCGCCGCCGACCCCGGTGACCTCGCCGTTGCCGCCGTCGAAGACGACGTCGGAGCAGTTGTAGAAGGTCTCCTGGCTGTCGGACCTGGTCCACACCGAGTAGACGAGGTGCCTGCCCGACTTGCCCGAGGGCAGGGTGGCGTTCCAGTTGTACTGGCCGTCGACCGTGCCGACCTGGCCGACGCGCGCCGGGTCCTTGATGCTCGCGAACGGCGTGCTCTCCAGGTCGTCCCACGCCAGCGCGCGGGTCGGGCTCCAGCTGTCCTTGGTGATGTACAGGTGGAACGTGCCGGGGTGCGCGGCCCACGCGTTGTACGCCCAGGCGAAGTTCGCGCCGGAGGTCAGGTGCGTGAGCGGGTAGTCGTTCCTGGCGAGGTCGAACCCGGAGTAGGTCGGGTTGCCGCCGCTGCACAGCTTGCCGTCGGGGATGAAGCCGCGGGTCCGGCCCGCGCCGTCGGAGCGCAGCACGCCGAACCAGTTGTAGAGGGCGTTGTCGCCGCCCGCGGACACCGCCGCCGCGCAGCCGGGGTTCTGCGGCACGATGTTGCCCTGCGGCGACAGGCCGTCGCGCCAGCACAGGAAGGTCCGGCTGCCCGGTTTCATCATGGCGCCGTGGGCGGACGCCGCGGTCGGACTGATCACGTTCACGAGCACGGCTATCAGCACACCGGTGACACCGGCCGCGGCCAGCGCGATCCATCGTCGGGCCGTCACGTCGTCCACCTCCTCGTCGAGGTTCTGGGAACGCTCCCAGAACCTCGACTGTAACGGCCATCACGCCGGAGTGTGAACACCCAATCACCCACTGCGTCCACTCGGACGCACGCGCACCCCCGTCCCGCCGAACGAACCGGGCGACCACAGCGGCCACCGCGGCCGCCTCGGTGACGACCAGGCCCGGTCACCCAGCAGGACCACGTCGGCTGGCGAGCGGTGCGTGGAGGCCACCCGAACCCGGTGGCAGTGGTCGACGTGGACGCGATCCGGACCGCGCTCGGCGGGTGAGGCCGGAACGGTCAGCACGGCAGGACGGCGTCGACGATCTCTCGCGTGTCGTGCACCCGCGCCGCCGCTCCCGGTCCGCGCCGGGCGGCACGCTCGGGTGATCAGCCGCCGATCACGCCGATGGCGATGCCGAGCATCGCGGTGTTGTAGACGAACGAGAGCACACCGTGCGCGAGAACCCGCAGCCGGATCCCGGAGGTGCGCGACTCGACGTCGGAGACCGCGAACGTGGTGCCGACGGTGAACGAGAAGTACGCGAAGTCGATGAACGTCGGGTGTTCGGTGCCGGGGAACACCAGCAGCTTCTCGGGCAGGTCGGCGTAGTAGGCCTGCGCGTAGCGGTCGGCGTAGCCGAAGTGCAGGATCCCCCACGCCAGCAGCACCGCGGGCACACCCACGACCTTGCCGTTCACCGCCTCCTGGGTGCCCTCTTCGCCGACCACGATGAGCAGGCCGGACATGATCCCGATGAAGCTGGTGATCAGGGTGAACAGGGTGCCGCTGCGGCGGCCCAGCGCGGTCTTGACCCACGCGCCCTGGTCGTCCCCCGCCCGCTTGCCGCGCCTGAGGCGGATGACGCGGATCGCCAGGTAGACGACCGCGAGGACGTCCCACAACGCGATCCACCTGAGGTCGTCCGAGAAGAAGATCGGGAGACCGAGCAGGACGAGTGTGCCCTCGATGGTCCGGGACAGCACGATTGACGGGCTGAAGCGCATGACTTTCCTTTGTCGGGGCAGCAGGGGTGGCCGGTCGACCCGGTCCCGCGACCCTCCTGGTCGCGGGGCCGGGAAGGCGTCAGCCCGCGGCGCGGAGGATGAGTTCGGCGACCGCGTTCGGACGCGAGACCGCCACGGCGTGCGAGGCTCCGGCGACCGTCGCGGTGGCGCGTGAGCCAGCCCGGTCGGCCATGAACTCCTGTGCTCGCACGGGGATGTTCTTGTCGGCGCCTGCCAGCAGGAACCACGAGGGGATGCTCGCCCAGGAGGGCGTGCCGGACGCCTCGTTCAGGGCGACGTCCCGGATGGGGCGCTGGGTGCTGGCCATGAGCGCGGCCTGTCGCGCCGGGACGTCGGCCGCGAACTGCTGCCGGAAGAGCGCGGGCTTGATGTAGAGGTCCGTCGAACCGTCGGGCAACGGGACCGGTGCCAGCGTCTCACCCAGCGTGCTGCCGGGGTGCTCCGCGGCGAGCCGCGCCGCTGCTTCCCCCTCGGCGGGGGCGAAGGCGGCGACGTACACCAGAGCCTTCACCTTCGGGGAACGTGCGTTCACGTTGGTGATGACGGCGCCGCCGTAGGAGTGGCCGACGAGCACCACGGGGCCGTCGATGGTGGCGAGACGCGTGTCGAGGGCCTCGGCGTCGGAGGCGACTCCGCGCAGCGGGTTGGCCACGGCGACTGCGGTGAAGCCGCGTCGCTGCAACCGTTCGATGACGGGGTTCCAGCTCGCGCCGTCGGCGAAGGCGCCGTGAACGAGGACGATCGTGGGCTTCTGACCGGACGTCGGGTGGGCGGCCACCGCGTTCGAGATGCCGAACGGGGCGAGCCCGGCGGCGGCGAGGACGGCGAGCAGAGCGGTGATGCGGTGTCTGAGCTTGTGCACGTCAGGTTCTCAGTCCGTGAGGAAGGCGATCAGGGCGGTGTTGACCTCGGCCGCGTGGGTGAGCAGCAGGCCGTGCGGAGCGCCGTCGACCTCGACGTAGCGCGCGTTGGGCAGGCGGCGGTGGAATTCGCGGGCGGTGGCGTCGATCGGCAGGATGCGGTCGGCGGTGCCGTGCAGGATCAGCGACGGCACGTCGATGCGCTCCACGTCGGCCCTGAAGTCCGTCAGCCACGCCGGGACGCACGCGTACGCCGCCACGGGTGCCGAGGCGATGGCGGTGGCCCAGTTCGCCCGCAGCGCGGCATCGCTGAGACGGGACCCGAGCGTCTCGTCGGTGTTGAAGAAGTCGACGAAGAAGTTCTCGTACCAGGCGTAGCGGTCGGCCTCGGCCTGCTCGGCGATGCCGTCGAACACCGACTGCGGCACGCCCGCGGGGTTGTCCTCGGTGTGCAGCAGGAACGGCTGGAGCGCACCGAGGAAGGCCGCCTTCGCCACCCGCTGCGAGCCGTAGGTGCCGAGGTAGCGGGCGACCTCGCCCGAGCCCATCGAGAAGCCGACGAGGACGACGTCGTTCAGGTCGAGCCGGGTCAGGACCTTGTCCAGGTCGCCCGCGAAGGTGTCGTAGTCGTAGCCCGTCATGGTCTTGCTCGACCGGCCGAAGCCCCGGCGGTCGTAGGTGATGACCCGGTAGCCGGCCTTCACCAGCGCGTCGGTCTGCTTCTCCCACGACTGCCCGTCCAGCGGGTAGCCGTGGATCAGGACGACCGGCTGGCCGGAGCCGTGGTCCTCGTAGTACAGCTCGACGTCGGTCGAGCCCTCGGTGCCGACGGTGATGGTTCCCATGGTGCCTTCCCGCCCGTCCGCCGTGTGCGGACCGGGCACGGCACGAACCTAGGGAGCGAGCAGGGCTGGCCGCGTCCGTCGGACTACGTCTTCGGCGTACGTCGTCGTGCCGCGCAGCACCGCGGCGAGTTCGCCTCGTGACGTCACGCCCAGTTTGGGGAACATCCGCTGGAGGTGCGTGCTCACCGTCCTGGGCGAGACGTACAGCCGCTCGCCGATCTCCCGGTTGGTGAGCCCTTGCGCGGCGAGCTGGGCGACGTGCAGCTCGGTCGACGTGAGCCGGTCGACGGCGGCCGGGTCCTGGCGGGGCGAGGACGTGCCCGCCGCGCGCAGCTCCTGGCGTGCCCGCTCAGCCCAGGCCGACGCGCCGAGCGCGTCGAAGACCTCGCGTGCGGCCCGCAGGACCACACGGGAGTCCGCGGGCCGCCGGTGCCGCCGCAGCCACGCGCCCAGAGCGAGGTGCACCCGCGCCCGTTCGAACGGCCAGTCGACCGGGACGGCGTCGAGAGCCGCCCGGTAGAGCTGCTCGGCGGCGTCCGGCGGGCTGAGCAGGGCGCGAGCGAGGCGCAGTCCGCAGAGCAGGGCCGGTGAGGGCGTCCCCTCCGCGAGCGGCTCCAGCTCCCGCAGGACCTCCCGCGCCGCGTCGGTGAACTCGCTGCGCACAGCCGCCTCGACCAGTTCGGCGACCCCGTAGAACCGCAGCCAGGGGTGGAAAGCGGGGTCGGCGGGGTCGAAGGCGCGCTGCAGGTGCCCGAAGGCGTCGCCGTAGCGTCCCTGGCAGAGGGCTTCCTGACCGCGAGCCATCTGCACGATGGCCAGTGCCGGGCGCGCGCCACAGGGAAGAGCGGTGCGCTCCGCCTCCGACGCCCACGCCTCCACACGCGGATCGCCGCAGACGGCGGCGAGCTGTGCGCGGATGGCGTGCACCATCGCGTGCACGAGGGGCTGACCGGTCTCGCGGGCCAGCTCGGCGGCCTCCTCGGCGGCGAGGTGAGCGGCGCGCACGTCGCCGAGCCGTGCGGCGCTGCCCGCCTGGACGCACAGGGCCCTGGCCAGCATCGACAGACGGCCCTGCGCACGGAGCGGGTCCAGTGACCTCGCCGTCAGCCGACCGGCCAGGGCGGGAGCACCCACCGTCACCGCGGCGGCGCCCAGGAGCTGGTCGCCCTCGGCGTCCTCGGACGAGCGCTCCAGCTGACCGGCCAGGCCCTCGAGCGCCGTTCGGCCGCGCTCGACCGGTGCGCAGTACGCCCGCAGGGCCACCAGGTCGGCGTTGTCCGCGTGCACGGGCATCCGGTCGGCCGCGGCGGCGACCCGCCGGCGAGCGGCCGGCCCCGGCTCTCCCCAGAAGCAGTGCAGGACCGCGCCCCACAGCATGCGCAGTCCCAGCACGGGCTCACCACCGGCAGCGGTCTCGACGGCCAGCTCGGCCAGTTCGGCGGTCGCGGTGCCCTCGCCCTGCGCCGCCCCCTCGACCAGGGCGATGCCGACCCAGGCCGCACGCCCCTGGTCCCGGACCGACAGGTCCAGCGAGCGCGCCTGGGCCAGCAGGTGCGCCGCGACGTCGCTCTGGCCCGACTCCAGGGCGAGCTCGGACGCGCGCAGCAGCCGGTCCGCTCGTGCGGAGGGGTCCGCGGTCAGCTCCGCCGCTCGTCGCAGCGCGGCCAGGGCCGCGGCGACACCACCGCGCCGCACGGCCCTGCCGGCGGTGAGGTCGAGTTCCCGCGCCGCGTGCTCGTCGGGACCGGCGGTGGCGGCGGCGCGGTGCCACGCCTGCCGGTCGGGCTGTCCCTGGAGCTCGTGGGCGAGAGCGGCGTGCGCGGCCTGTCGTTCCGCGGCCGTCGCGGCGTGGTGCATCGCCGAACGGACGAGCGGGTGCCGGAAGACCATCCCCCAGGGCTCCAGCAGGCCCGCGCCGACCGCCGGTTCGAGGGCGGCGACGCCGACCGCCGTCCCGAGCATCCGGGCAGCGGCGGCGAGGCACTCGTCCATCGTTCCGTCACCGTTGAGGGCCGCGAGGAGGAGGACCGCCCGCGTGTCGGCCGGAAGCCGGGAGACCCGTGCCGTGAAGGTTCGCTCCAGCCGTTCGGTCAACGGCAGCGGACCCGGCGTGAGGGCGTAGGCCCCACCGACCGACCGCAGCGCGACCGGCAGCTCGGTCAACGCCAGCGGGTTCCCCGCCGCCTCCACCAGCAGTCGCCGCCTGACTTGCTGCCCCAGGTCGGGGGCCACCGCGTCCAGCAGCTCGCCCGACACCTCGTCCGTCAGCGGGTCCAGGTGCAGCACGGGCAGCCCGGCGCAGCCGAGCCGGTCGTCGAGGCAGCGGGTGACGGCGACCAGGGCGAGGGGGTCGGACTCGATCCGCCGCGCGACGAACCCGAGCACGTCGAGGCTGGCCCGGTCCATCCAGTGGGCGTCCTCGACGACCACCAGCAGCGGTGCCTTCACGGCCGCGTCCGACAGCAGGGTCAGCGCGGCCAGGCCGACGAGGTAGAGGTCGGGCACGAACTCGTCGACGAGCCCGACGGCCGCGCGCAGGGCGGCGCGTTGCGGCGCCGGCAGGTCGTCGATCCCGTCTCGGAGCTGGTGGACCAGCTGGTGCAGGCCGGCGCAGGGCACGTCCTCCTCCGACTCCACGCCCACCGCCGTGATCACCCGCGTCCCGCGGTCAACGGCCCGCGCCGCGGCCTCCGCGACCAACGCCGACTTGCCGATCCCAGGGGCGCCGAGGACGACCACCGCGCCGCCCGACCCCGAGGCGGCCTGCTCGACCAGGGCGGCCAGTGCACGGCGTTCCGTCTCGCGTCCCAGCAGCGCCCGTCGTTGCATGCCGCGCTCTCTCTTCCGTGTGACTTCCCGCTGCCGACGAGCGGCCGCGGTCCGCAGAATGGCACGCGCGTCGCTCCGGGCAAAGCGAGGGCTCCAGTGCCTTCGGGAGTATTCGAGCACCCGCTTGAACGTTCCACGGGCTCGTCGCTCACGAGGTGGTGCGGTTCACATCCGGGACTCGTGCGGGACCGGCCGTCCGACAACGTCGATCGGAACACCCGGCGACCGGCTTTCGGCTGACGTGAGCTCAGCCTGCCGGGCCTGCGCTTCCGCTACCACAGGACGGTTCAGGAACGTCCGGGGGATGAGGTGCCGCGGTCCGGAATCGGCCAGCCCGGAACCGCGCACCGCCCTCTGCGCAGGAACTCCTGACTCGGTGGGGGGTTGCGGGATCGGCACCAGCAGATGGCGCGGTGCACGCCAGGGCCGGAGCCGTGTCGGCTGCCGCGGCGGGCGGTCACCGGTGTGATGCCCTTGGACCGCGCCAAGTCCCGGTCGGGGACACGGCCACCGGGATGCCGTGTCCTTCGGTGAACAGGGGGTGCTCCGAGCCCGTTCCGGCCGCTCTGCCGATGCTCGACCCGATTCCCGCGCGGTGGCTGCACCTCGCGCTCCAGGGCATCGGGTTCACCGACGAGGTGCCCCGCGGTGACGTGGACCGAATCGCCGTGGCCGCTCGGGTCACGACTCCCGGCGCACCACGTACCAGCCGGTGCGGTCGAACCCGTCGACCCGGCCGCCGCCGTCGAGCAGACCGGTCAGCGCGTGGCGCACGGCGAGGCGCCAGCGCCGCGCCAGGTCGGGGTCGGTCGTGCGGAGACCCTCGACGTTCCGCGGCACGGCCACGAGGGAGGTGGCGCCGTCGAGGCTGCCCGGCAGCGGGCCGCCGTCCTCGGCGACGCCCAGCGCCACCACCGCCCCGGCCGCGAGTTCGTCCGCGGCCACGGCGCTCGTGGTGCCACCGCCCGCCGCCCGGTCGCGCAGCGCCCAGCGCACGAGGAAGCGGTCGGAGTCCTCGTCGCCGTTGATGGCGTCGAGCATGGGACCGTAGAAGTTCGTGAGGTACTCGGTCGGTCGCGCGCCCAGCTTCACCAGGTTGAAGTAGGCGTTGCGCGCCACCAGCGGGTCGAACGTCCAGGCGATCTCGGACAGGCCGCGCGCCAGCGCCCACGACCGCTGGTGCTGCTTGAGCGCGAACCCGACGCTGCGACCGGTGGCCGAGCGCGAGACACCCGCGATGTGGCTGTGCAGCGCGTCGCTCGCGGGCGCGTGGACGAAGCCGACGCAGGCGCCCACCAGCCGGTCGCCCTCGAAGGCGCCCGACACGTAGTTGCCCGCCTTGGTGAAGGCGCGCAGGAGTTCGATCGTCACCGGGGGGTTCGCCGAACGGCCCCAGACGGTGGCGAACAGGTCCACCACCTGGTTCAGCTCGGACAGGTGCGCGAGGTCGCGGACCGAGACACCGGCGGCCCTCGCCGCGGCGAGGGCGGTGTCCACCGCGCGGGCCTGCTCGGGCGCCGCGGTCTTCATGTCGGTCACGGCGTTCGTGCTCCTCAACTCGTCAGGGGTGGTCATGGCCGGGCGCCGCGGGAGCCGGGGTCGCGGAGTCCGCCAGCAGCTCCTCGACCAGCGCGCGCAGCAGCGCGGTCCGGCCGGGCACCTCGCCGACCAGCACGTGCTCGTCCGCGGCGTGGGCACCGCCGCCGACCGCGCCGAGACCGTCCAGGGTGGGGGTGCCGACGCCCGCCGTGAAGTTGCCGTCGGACGCGCCGCCGACGGCGGCCGAGCCCGGCGCGGGCAGTCCGAGGCGCGACGCGATCGTCAGCACCCGCCGGTGCAGCGCCGCCGACGAGGCGGCCTCCAGCGGCGGCCGGTTCACCCCTCCCGCCACCTCGACCCGCGCGCCGGGCAGCGCCGGCGCCAGCGCGCCGATCGCCCGGTGGACGCGCTGCTGCTCGGCCGCGGTCCTGGCGCGCACGTCGACCGCGAACGACCCGGCGGCGGGCACGGTGTTGGTGGTGGTGCCCGCGCGGGCGGCGGTCGCCGTGACCGTGGTGCCCGCCGCGGGGTCAGCGAGGGCGCTGACGGCCAGCACCTGGTGCGCCAGCTCCTCGGTGGCGTTCACCCCGCGCTCGGGTTCGAGCCCGGCGTGCGCGGCCAGCCCGAACACGCGCACCTCGTACAGCGACACGCCCTTGCGCTCGGTCTTGAGGGCTCCGCCGTCGGCGGACGCCTCCAGCACCAGCGCGGCGGTGGCGGCCCTCGCCTCCTCCTCGACCAGCTCGCGGGAGCTGGGCGACCCGAGTTCCTCGTCCCCGGTCACGAGCAGGGTGACGCCGTCGAGACCGGCCGCCGCGTGGAACGCCATCACCAGGCCGACCTTCATGTCGAAGCAGCCCGGTCCGCGCAGCACCCCGTCCTCGACCCCGTACGGGTGCTCGGCCAGCGAGCCCAGCGGCCACACGGTGTCGTGGTGGCCCAGCAGCAGCACCCGCGACGGCGCCGGGCCGAGCCGCCACCGCAGGTGGGTCCGGCCGTCCAGCACGATCCGCTCGGGCGCCACGCCCAGGCGCGCGGTGCCGACCCGTGCGACGACCTCCGCCGAGCGGGCGACGGCGGCCAGGTCGGCCGACGGCGACTCGCACTCGACGAGGGTCCGCACGTCGGCGAGCACCTCGTCGAGGAGGTCCGCCATCAGGACACCCTCGGCGTCGCGCGCACACCGAAGTGCACGTACCGCTCGCCGGTCGGCAGCTCGTAGAAGGTGACCGGGGCCCACGTCTCCGCCTCCGGCGGCTTGACCGCGAACAGGCCGGGACCGGCCGGGACGAGCGGGTGCTCCTCGACCGGATCGGGCAGCAGCGCCGCGAGCGGGCCGCTGATCGTCGTCCGCAGGAGCGGGCCGTCGGGGCCGTCCTCGACCTCCATCCGCACCGCGGACCGCTCGTACACCCCGACGTACGGGGTCACGTCGACCTGCACCGGCTCCTCCGGCGGCGCGAACGGGCGCGGCACCGCGACGTCCGCCACCTCGGCGAAGACCTCCCGGTAGAGGTCCTCGTACAGGTCGCGGGTGTGGCCGCCGTTGGTGAGCAGCACGACCGCGAGCCCCTGCTCGGGCAGCACGCGCAGGAACGCCGCCTGCCCGAGCGTGTTGCCGTCGTGGCCGAACAGCCGGTGGCCGTCCCAGTCGAACCGGATCCAGCCCAGCCCCCACGAGTCGCCGAGGACGAGCTTGTCCGGCAGGTCGGCCTGGTGCGCGGTCATGGCCGCCGCGCTCTCCTCGCCCAGCACGCGGGTGCCGTCGGCGGCGACGCCGCCGAGCAGGTGCATCCGGGCGAAGGCGAGCACGTCGGCGGCGGTGGAGGTGACCAGCCCGGCGGGACCCACCGAGCGGAACAGGCCCCAGGCCTGCGCCGGGACGGCCTCGCCGTCGCGCTCGTCGTGGCCCATCGCCGCGCCGAACGCCAGCGCCTCCTCCGGCAGCGTCACGGTGTGCGCCAGCCCGAGCGGGGTGAACAGCCGCTCGCGCAGGGCCTGGTCCCAGGTCTGCCCGGTGACCTTCTCGATCACGCGGCCCAGCAGCGAGTACCCGGAGTTGCAGTAGGACCAGGTCACGCCGACGGGGTGGTTCTGCCCGGCCTCGCCGAGCAGGTCGACGTAGCGCTCCAGGCAGTCGTCGCCGCGGCCGGTGTCGGTGAAGACGTCGCCGTCGATGCCGCTGGTGTGGTTGAGCAGGTGGCGGACCGTGACCGACTTGGTGGTGTCGGGGTCGGCGAGCCGCAGTTCGGGCAGCACGTCGACGACGGGGGTGTCGAGGTCGAGCCGCCCCTCGTCGACCAGCGTCATCACCACGGTCGCCGTCCACACCTTGGTGATCGAGCCGATCTGGAACAGCGAGTCGGTGTCGACGCGTGCTCCGGTGCGGACGTTCAGGACGCCGTGCGCCACCTCGACCAGCTCGTCCTCCGCGCCGCCGGTGCCGAGGCGGAGCAGGCCGAGCTGCGCGCCGGGCACCCCGTGGCGCTCGGCGAGCCGGGTGAGCCGCCGCTGCCAGTGGGCGGCGTCGATCCGGGCCCTGCCCCCGCGGGTGGTGTGCTGCTCCAGCCAGTCGAGCACGCGGTGGTTGAAGTCGAGCCGCTGCGAGGGCGGGCCGAGGAGGATGAACACGTGCGAGGCGTTCGGGTAGACGACCAGCCGGGTCGGGACGCCCTGCTCGCGCAGCGCCGTGTGCCACTGCTGGGCCTGGCTGACGGGGCAGGTCAGGTCGTCGGCCCCGTTGACCACGAGGGTGGGGGTGCGGACGTCGGCGACGCGGGTGAGCGGTGACATGGCGGCGTAGCCCTCCGGGTTCTGCCGCGGGGTGCCGCCGAGCTCGTACGCGCTGAGGAAGTGGCTGTCGTCGCTGGTGCCGCCCATGCTCACCAGGTCGCTGACCGGCCCGCCCGCGACCGCCGCCGCGAACCGGTCGTCGTGGCCGGTGAGCCAGCACGCCATGAACCCGCCGTAGCTGTAGCCCGCGACCGCGAGCCGGTCCGGGTCGGCGAAGCCCTCGGCGACGAGCTGGTCCAGCGGCTCCAGGAAGTCCCCGGCGTCCGCGACACCCCACGCGCCGCGGACGCCGTCGTAGAACGCCTCGCCGTACCCGTCGCTGCCGCGCGGGTTGACCAGCAGCACCGCCCAGCCCCGGTTGACCAGTTCCTGGTGGTAGAGGTGCATCTCGTCGGCGGCGGCGTTCCACGCGTTGTGCGGTCCGCCGTGCACGTCGAGCAGCACCGGCCGAGCACCGCTCCGCTCGGGGTCGTGCACCAGCCAGGCCTGGACGTCCGTGCCGTCGGAGATGGTGAACCACCGCTCCTCGCGCGGGTGCTGGTCCACTTCGGACAGTGCGGCGCCGTGGTCGGTCGGCGTGGTCTCGGCACCGGTCGCCAGGTCGACGACCGCGATCTCGCCGAACGACGTGGGCGTGGCGAGCGCGACGGCGGCCCGGCCCGCCGCGATCGACAGCCCGGAGACGACCCGGCCCGCGCCGTCGACGACGGGACGGGCGTCGCCGCCGTCGGTGCCGACCGACCACAGGTGCGTGCAGCCGCGGTCGCGCAGGCAGAACCACACCCGGCCGTCGTGCTCGTGCGGCAGGCCGCCGGGGTAGGCGGTGGCGCCGGGCATCACGTTGCGGTCCAGCGCTCCCGTGAGGTCGGTGACCGAGCCGTCGTCGACACCCACGCGGAACAGGCGGGCGTGGCCGACGGGGTCGCCGGACCAGCCGACCACGAGCAGCGCCGACCCGTCGGCCGACCAGCCCGCGGTGCTCGCGACCCCGTCGGCGAACGCGAGCACGCGCGGCCTGGCGTGCGGCGCGTCGACCTCCAGGAGGTGCACGGGCGTGCGGTGCCGCAGGTCGCCGTCGGGGCCGGTCCGCCGGGTGAAGACGAGGGTGCCGCCGTCCGGCGACCAGTCCGGCGGGCCCGCGCTGTGCGGCCCGTCGGTGAGCTGCCGGACCTCGCGGGTGGTCGGGTCGAGGACGTGGAGCTGCGTGCGGACCCGGCCGAACATCCCCGAGCCGTCGGCCTGGTAGTCGAGCCCGTCGGAGACCATCGGCCCGGCACCGCCGGACGGGTCGACCGGCGCGGTGAAGGCGAGCCTGCGGCCGTCCGGGCTCCAGCGCGGTGCGCCCGCGCCGAGCGGCAGGTCCGTCACCCGCTCGGGCACCCCTCCCCCGGCGTCGAGCACGGCCACCTGCCCGTCGCGGACGAACGCGAGGCGGGTGCCGTCCGGCGACCACGCTGGCGCGGCGTCGTCCGACCCCGCGCTGAGGCGTCGGGGTGGGCGGCCGTCGGTGTCGACCAGCCACAGCTCGTCGACGTTGCGGTCCAGGTCGGTGTCCGGGGTGCGGAGCACGTAGGCGATCCGGCTCCCGTCCGGCGACAGCGCGGGCTGCGACGGGACCGCCACGTCGGTGAGGTCCTCGATGCGCATGCGTCGCGTCATGGCTGGCTCCTTCGCGTGGTTCGTCCGGGTACCGCGGCGAGCAGTTCGCGGGTGTAGTCGTGGTCGGGCGCGGTGAGCACCCTGGAGGTGGGGCCCTGCTCGACGACCCGGCCGTGCCGCATGACCGCGACGTGGGAGGCGACGTAGCGGACCACCGCGAGGTTGTGGGAGATGAACAGGATCGTGAGCCCGAGTTCGCGCTGGAGCTCCCGGACCAGGTTGAGCACCGCTCCCTGGACGGAGACGTCCAGCGCGGACGTGATCTCGTCGGCGATGACCACGCGCGGGCGGGCGGCCAGCGCCCGCGCCAGCGCGACCCGCTGCCGCTGGCCGCCGGACAGCCGCGACGGGACGTGGTCCGCGCACACCGGGTCGAGGTGCACGAGGTCGAGCAGCCGCTCCACCTCGGCCCGCCGCTCGGCGCGCGTGCCGCCCGGCGGCATCGCCTCGGCGACGCTCCCGCCGACGGTCATCCTCGGGTCGAGCGAGGAGTAGGGGTCCTGGAACACCATCTGGAGCGGGCGCGGCCTGCCGCGGGTCGGCACCGGGGCGCCGTCCAGGGTGATGCGGCCCGACGTCAGCGGGGCCAGGCCGACGGCGGCCCGCGCGAGCGTGGACTTGCCGGACCCCGACTCGCCGACGAGCCCGACCACCTCGCCCCCCGGCACGGTGAGGCTGACGCCGTCGACGGCGGTGGTCCGGCCGTAGCGGACCGTGACGTTGTCGAAGCACAGCTCGCTCACGTTCGCTCCACCAGGTCGTCGGTGTTCCGGTCGGGGACCGAACTCGGCGCGCTCACAGGGACTCCACCGTCTCGACCAGGTCGTCGGCGCTCAGGTCGGCGGGCAGCGGTTCGCCCGCGTGCCAGCACGCGACCCGGTGGCGCCGCGAGTCGGCCACCAGCGGCGGGTCCTCGGTGCGGCACCGGGCGTCGGCGAGCGGGCAGCGGTCGGCGTAGGCGCAGCCGGGTGGCGCGTCGGCCGGGCTGACCGGGCGGCCGGGGATCGTCGCGAGCGGCTTGGTCAGGTCGGTGGACATGTCGGGCACCGCGTCGACCAGCGCGCGGCTGTACGGGTGCCGGGCGGCGGTCGCCAGGTCGGCGGCGGGCAGGTCCTCCACGACCCGGCCCGCGTACATCACCAGGACCCGGTCGCAGACCTCCCCGACCACCGTGACGTCGTGGCTGATCAGCACCAGCGCCACGTCGTCGGCCTCCCGGATCGCGCCGAGCAGGTCGAGCACCTGCTGCTGCACGGTGACGTCGAGCGCGGTGGTCGGCTCGTCCGCGACGATCAGCGCGGGCGCGCCCATCAGCCCCATGCCGATCATGGCCCGCTGCCTCATGCCGCCGGAGAACTCGTGGGGGTACTGCCCCGCGCGCCGGTCGGCGTCGGGGATGCGGACGGCGGTCAGCCGGTCCACCGCGCGGGCCATCGCCTCGCGCCGGGTCAGGCCCTGGTGGTGGGTGGCGACCTCGGCCAGCTGGGCCCCGATGCGGCGGGTGGGGTTGAACGACGTCATCGGGTCCTGGAAGACCATGGCGAGCGAGGTGCCCAGCATCCGGCGGCGGACCGCGGTGTCGGGCGCCAGCAGGTCGGTGCCGAGCAGGTCGAGCCGGGACGCGTCGACCCGGCCGTGGTCGGCGACGAGCCGCGTGATCGCCAGCGCGGTCATGGACTTGCCGGACCCCGACTCGCCGACGATGCCGACCGCCTCACCCCGCCGCACCTCGAAGGACACCCCGCGGACCAGCCGCACCGGGCCTGCCGGACCGGGGAAGGTGACCTCCAGGTCGCGGACGTCGAGCACCACGTCGGACGACGGCTCGGGGACGTCCTCGTCGCGGACGGCGGGCTCCGGCGCGGTCGCGGGAGCGGGCGGGGCGCTCGCCCGCGCGCGCGGGCCGACGCCCACCGGGACACCGAGCCCCTTCGCGACGGACTCGCCGAAGAGGTTGAACGCGAGGCCCGCGAGGAGCACGGCCGCGCCGGGGGTGAGCGCGGCGGCGGCGTTCACGTAGATGGCGCCGATGCCGTCGTAGAGGAGGCGACCCCAGTCGAACGAGGGCGACTGGACGCCGAGACCGAGGAACGACAGGCCCGCGAACGCCAGCAGCGCGTTGCCCGCGCCGATGGTGGTGTTGACGACCAGCGGTTCGGCGATGTTCGGCAGCACGTGCCGGAACAGGATCCTGATCCGGCCGACGCCCGCCATGCCGGCGGCGGCGACGTAGTCGCGCGCCGCCACCCCGGCCACGAGGGTCTGGGTGAGGCGGGCGAACGCCGGGGCGCCCGCCAGCCCGATGGCCAGCACGGCACCGGTCGCGCCCGCGCCGAACACCACCGCGAAGAACAGCGCCAGCAGCAGGCCTGGGAAGGCCACGGCGATGTTGACCGCCGCCGTCACCACCCGGCCCGCGTGCCGTCCGAGCACGAACGGCGCCGAGCCGAGCAGCAGACCGGCCACCACCGCGATCGCGATGGCGAGCAGCGCGAGCACGATCGACAGCCGGGCCGCGACCAGGGTCCTCAGCAGGATGTCCCGCCCGAGGTTGTCCGTTCCCGCCCAGTGCTCGGCCGACGGCCCCGCCAGGATGTCGTCGGTGTCGACGGCGTCGGCGCCCGCGCCCCAGAGGACCGGTCCGAGGCAGGCCAGTGCGACCACCGCGACCACGAGCACGGTCGCCGTGAGCCCCACCGGGGTGCGCACGACCCGCGACCAGCGTCCTTGCATCCGTCAGACCTCCCGGATCGTCGAGCGGGGATCGAGCAGGGCGAGCGCGACGTCCACGACGAGGTTCGTGATCAGCACGCCGACGCCGTAGACGAGGACGATCGCCTGCACCACCGGGTAGTCCTTGGTGAGGATCGACTGCACGATCGTGCTGCCCAGTCCCGGCCAGGCGAACACGTTCTCCACCAGCACCGTGCCCGCGACCATCGAGCTGAGCAGCAGCCCGCCCAGCGTCAGGGCCGCGGTGACGGCGTTCGGCAGCGCGTGTCCCAGGTAGACGGTCCTGGCGGGGAGCCGCTTGGCGCGGGCCGTCCGGACGAAGTCCGCCTCCAGCACACCCACCATCTCGACGCGGACGATCCGCGCCAGGATCGCCGCCGCCCCGATCGCGAGCGAGAACACGGGGAGCACGTACGCCGCCGCGGTCTCGTTGCCCGCCACCGGGAGCAGCTCCAGGCGGATCCCGAAGACGTAGATCAGCGCCACGCCGATCAGGAAGTCCGGCACCGTCGCCACCACGATGCTGGTCGTGGTGAACGCCAGCTCCGTGCGGCGCCCGTGGCCGCGCCGGGTCAGCACGCCCATGAGGACCCCCAGCGGGATCGCCACGACCACGGCGGCCAGGAACGCCAGCACTGCCAGCTGGAGCGTCGCGGGCAGCCGCTGCGCGATGACGTCGGACACCGGCAGCTGCGAGGAGATCGACGTGCCGAGGTCGCCGGTGACCAGCCCCCGCAGGTAGTGCAGGTACTGGGTGAGGATCGGGTCGTCCAGCCCCAGCGCCTGCCTGCGGGCCTCGACCAGCGCCACCGGCGCCGTGGGGCCGAGCGCCCCGCGGACCGGGTCGCCGGGGATGAGGTGGATCATGGCGAAGGACGCGGTCACCAGCACCCAGAGCGACACCAGCAGCCGCCCGAGGCGCCGGACCGCGAACCGCGCCCACGGACGGGCCTGCTTCCCCGCCTCGACCCGGACCGGGCTCGGAGCCGTCACGCTCACCGACATGTCCACCGTCCCCCGTCGCTACTTCGCCAGCACGCGGATGCTCGTCGGGATGAGCTGGCCCGGCGTCCGGAACTCCGCGCCCTTGCCGAACGTGCGCACGACCTTGGCGGCGAACGGCACGACGTCCGCCTTGGCGATCAGGCTGGACTCCGCGGCGAGCCAGTCGGCGCACCCCGCGACGCCCGCGGTCGTCATCGCCGCGGCGACCGCCTTGTCGTAGTCCGCGTCGGCGATGGCGGCGAAGTTCGTGCCGTCGGGAGAGGCCGGGCCGGACAGGAAGGGCACGAGCTGGTCCGGGCTGCTCACGTTGAGCGAGACCCAGGAGACGTCCCAGTCGCCCGCACCGAAGATGGTGCTGGTCAACGTGGTCTCGTCCTGGCTGCGGGCGGTGGCCTCGACACCGACCGCCTTCCACTGCTGCACGGCGAGTTCGGCCGCGGCGTCGCCCGCGCTGCCGTTGTTGTTCTGGTAGAGGAAGGTCACCGCGAGCGGCGTGCCCCCCTTGGCGCGCTTGCCGTCGCTCCCCGCGGCCCAGCCGGCTTCGTCGAGCAGCGCGGCGGCGGCCTCGGCGTCGAAGGCGGGCAGCGCCTTCGAGACCGAGTCGCCGGGGCAGGCGACCGGCTCGTTCGCGGCCAGCGTCGTCGCCCCGGAGCCCTTGTCGGAGGTGAGGACCTTCCGCAGCTGGGCGAGGTCGAGCGCCCTGGTCAACGCCATGCGCACCTTCGGGTCGGCGGTCACCCGGCCCGCGGCGTGGTTGTACCACTGCTCCCCCACCAGCGCGGGGGTCTGCGCGGCGAACAGCCCCGACTTCTCCAGCCGCTCCGCGTCCGGCCCGTTCACCTGCGCGGCGTTCAACCCGCCGGACAGCAGCAGGTTCGCCGCGGTCGTCTCGTTCTGCACCACCTTGACCACGACCGTCTTCGGCAGCCCCTTGGTCGCGGTCGTGGCACCGCCGGGTCCCCACGTGTAGCCGTCGCGGATCGTGTAGGTGTAGTGGTCGCCCGGCGCGGCCTCGGTGAGCTGGTAGGGCCCGGTGCCCGAGGTGCCCGTCTTCAGCGCGGAGCGGTCGGCCATCCCGGTGGGGCACACCACGGGCAGGCTCGCCAGTCCGTTGAGGACGAACGGCGCGGGCTGGGGCAGCGTCACGGTCACGGTGCCCGCCGCGTCGTCGCCCACCGACGTGGCTCCCGCCGGGAAGAAGGTGCCCAGGAAGGGGCTCTTGTTGTTCGGGTCGGCGACGAAGTTGAGGTTGGCCGCGACGTGGGAGGCGGTCAGCTTCGCCCCGTCGGCGCAGGTGACGCCGTCGGCCAGGGTCAGCGAGACCGTGGTGCCCTCGACCTTCCAGGTCTTGGCGAGGCCGGACTTGATCTCGCCGGTGCCGCCGTCGACGCTGAGCAGCGGGTCGTAGGCGAACTGGGAGACGGTGAACAGCGTGGAGCCCGCGCCCATCTGCGGGTCGAGGCTGCCGGGGTCGGAGGAGACCCCGAGGGTGAAGGTTCCGCCGTCGACGACCTGGGCCTCGCCGCCGCTGGTCGAGGTGCCCCCGCAGCCCGCGAGCGCGGCGGCGACCAGGCAGAGGGACAGGCCGTAGGTGCCCGTTGTGGTCCGCTTCATGGCGGTTCCGTTCCGTGCGGTTCTCGTGGGATGGGGGTCGTCAGGCCCCGGCGCGACGTACGGCGCGGCCGAGGTGGAGGTAGAGCGCGCGGCCGGTGCCGTCGTCGCCGAGGAACGCGTGCGGCATGTGCATCCCGCGATCGGCCTCGAGCGGGATCAGCAGGTCGTCGCCGTAGTGGACGAGTTCGGTCCGCTCGACCTTCCCGCCCATGTCCACCAGCGCCCCCTTGGGGACCTGGTCGATCCAGATCCGCTGGTCGTCGTCCTGGCTGACGGTGAGGTCGAAGACCTCCGCCGAGTAGGTGCCGACGTAGCGCCGGGCGTCGATCCTCGGCGGTTGCGCGGGCGGCGCGGGCAGCGGGGGCAGTGCGACGTCGGCGAGTTCGGCGAGCACGTGGCCCACGACGTCGTGGTGCAGCGCGAACATGTCGCCGCCGTTGGTCAGCAGCGCGACCACCAGCCCCGACTCCGGGACCATCCGCAGGAACGCGCCCTGCCCGATGGTGTTGCCGTCGTGGCCGACGAGCGTGCCCTCCGGCGTGTCGAACCGCTCGAAGCCGAGCCCCCACGAGGTCCCCATGAGCCCGAGCGGGGGCAGGTCCACCTCGCGGTCGTGCATCCTGGCCGCGGTGCCGGGAGCCAGGACCGCGGTGCCGTCGGCCGCCCGGCCGTCCTCCAGGTGCATCCTGGCGAAGGCGACCAGGTCGCGGGGCCGCATCGCGAGCGTCGAGCCCGCCGGTGCGTTCGACCGCGCCAGCGCCCACACCGGAGCGGGGACGTAGCCCGCGCCCGGCTCCAGCTCGACGTGGCCGACGGCGGCGCGGAACATGATCGCCTCGTAGGGCCCGGTCGCCGCGTGGGTGAGCCCCAGCGGCGTGATGAGGTGGTCGCGCAGGCAGGCGTCGTAGGACTTGCCGCGCAGCACCTCGACGAGCCTGCCGAGCACGCAGTAGCCCGCGTTGTTGTAGGAGAACCGCTCGCCGGGCGGGAACAGCTGCGGCACGCCGTGCAGCGTCGCGACGTACTTCTCGACGCAGTCGTCACCGACCCCGGTGTCGGTGAAGATGTCGCCCTCGAACCCGGCGGTGTGGTTGAGCAGCTGCCGCACGGTGATCCGCCGGGCGGCGTCCTCGTCCGCGACGCGGAACTCCGGCAGGTACGTCCGGATGGGCTCGTCCAACCCGACCGCGCCCTCGTCGACGAGCTGCATGACCAGCGTGCTGGTCCAGAGCTTGGTGATCGACCCGATCTGGAAGACGGAGTCGGTGGTCGCCTCGACCCCGGTCGCCTTGCTGAGCAGGCCCGCGGCACCGTCGACCACCTGGTCGCCCTGGAGCACGGCCCACGCCGCACCCGGTACATCGTGCTTGGCGAGCAGGGACGGAAGCCGCTCGTCGAGCCAAGCGTGAACCTCGTGAAGGTTGCCCATGCACGATGATGCTAGGAACGAAGCGGACCGATGTGTTCGTCGTCACGGATGACTTGGCGGCTCCCGCTTGGTCGGGTGCGACAAGTCCGGGTCGTCGGGGGCGTCGATGCCGTCCCGTCCGCGTTCGCGGAGCGGGAGGACGAACCAGAGCGTCGCGAAGCCGACACCCGCCACGACGCCGAACGCGATCCCGACCCACCCGCCGACGACGACCTCACCGAGCAGCAGGACGGTGCCGGTCATGGCGCAGGCCAGGGTGCCGAGGCCGACCACGGTGAAGCGGTGGGCAACCTCGATGACGTCCTCGCGCCTGCCGCGGCGGAACAGCGCCCGGTGCCACGCGACCGGGGCCGTGAGCAGCGCGACCGACGCGGCGGCGAACAGGACCGTGACCAGGTGGGTGGCCCTGACGTACCGGTCGACCTCCTGGTAGCGGTCGGTGAACACGATGGTGAGCAGGAAGCCGAACAGGATCTGCACACCGGCCTGGGCGACCCGCAGCTCCTGGAGCAGCTCGTTGAGGTTGCGCCTCCACCGGTCCTGGTCGCGCTCCTCTGCCCGGCTCATCTGCTCGTGCGCCTCCCCAGCGGGATCGGACGGACCCCGCGACCCTCGCACCGCGCGCCGCCGACCGCCACACGAGCCTCGGCCGTCTCACGTCACGCGCAGGCGCACGACCAGCTCCTCGACCGTCGCGATGGTCACGTCGGGGACGTCGGGCAGCGCGAACTCGACGGGTTCGGCCAGCGCGTACTCGTCGCCTTCGGGCGGGAAGGCCGTCCGCGCGGCGCTGAGCCGGACGGGGTGCCGCCCCACCGCGCCGACCGTGCTGTCCGGCTGGACGACGGTCAGCGTGAAGGCCCCCACCAGCTCGTTCGCGAACCGCGACGGGGCGTCCGGCAGGGGCCGCAGCACCCCGGCGGCGCTGTCCTCCAGCTCCAGGGTGATGGTGCCGCCGTCCTCGGGGCCGCCCGCGTCGGGCAGGTCGCCGGTCAACCGCAGACCGACCAGCCGGGTCCCGACGGAGTCACCGGAGCCCTCCTCCACCCGGACGCGGCACTCGCCGACGAGGTCGACGAGCACCGGCCTGGAGCGCAGGGTGACCGCCGCGCCGGACACCCGGCAGCTCAGCTCCACCTCGACACCGACCGACGGGAGAACGGCGCGTGACATGGCACTCCTCGCTGTGCGGAACGCGGACAGGACCTCACCGCCGGTCTACCCCGGTGCGCGGGCGCCAAACGGGCCGAGGTGGGCCCGGCCGCGAACGGCGGTCAGCCCCTCATGGCGTCGAACGCGCCGGGTTCGTAGGAGCCCGCCGGGTTGCGCGCGATGACGTTCATCCGGTTGGCCGCGTTGATCAGGCCGACCAGGCAGATCAGCGCGGCGAGCTGGTCGTCGTCGTAGTGCTCGCGCGCCCGCGCCCAGGTCTCGTCGGACACGCCGTGGTGGGTGTCGGCGAGCCGGGTGCCCTCCTCGGCGAACGCGAGCGCCACCCGCTCGGCCTCGGTGAACACGGTGGCCTCGCGCCAGGCCGCGACCAGGTTGAGCCGGACCGCCGTCTCGCCCGCGGCCGAGGCCTCCTTGGTGTGCATGTCGACGCAGAAGCCGCAGCCGTTGATCTGGCTGGCGCGCAGCGACACCAGCTCCTGCGTGGTCTTCGGCAGGGCCGACTGGACGATGACCAGGCTCGCGTTGGCGAACCGCTTGCCGAACCTCGCGGCGGTCTCGTTGTGGAACAGGTCGATGCGGGCGTCCATGGCTTCGTCCTCACTCGTGGTGGTGCGATCGGTCGACCACGAGTCGTCCGCGGCGCTCCCGCCGTGACAGCGCGGTGGCGTGACGAGCGCCATGCGGCGCGGGTGTCACGGAACGGTGGTGAGCGGCGTCTGGCGGGTGACACCGGTGAGAGCGAAGAGGAGCTGCCCCATGCCCGACACGGCGCGGACCGAGACCGACGACCGCCCCGACCCCGCCACGGAGGCGTTCCTCAGCCACCGCAACCTGCTCTTCACCGTGGCCTACGAGATGCTCGGCTCGGCGGCCGACGCGGAGGACGTGCTCCAGGAGACCTGGCTCCGGTGGGTGGGCGTCGACCTCGACACCGTGCGGGACCGACGCGCGTTCCTGGTCCGGATCACCACCCGCCAGGCGCTGGACAGGCTGCGCGCGCTCGGCAGGCGCAAGGAGTCCTACGTCGGCTCCTGGCTGCCGGAGCCGCTGCTGACCGCGCCCGACGTGGCGGAGGACGTCGAGCTGGCCGACAGCGTCTCGATGGCGATGCTGCTGGTGCTGGAGACGCTCGCGCCGACCGAGCGGGCGGTGTTCGTGCTGCGCGAGGTGTTCGACCTCGGGTACGACGAGATCGCCGACGCCGTCGACAAGACCCCGGCCGCCGTGCGCCAGATCGCGCACCGGGCGCGGGCGCACGTCGCCGAGCGCCGACCGCGCGGGGCCGTCTCCCCCGCCGAGACCCGAGCCGCGTTCGAGGCCTTCCAGCGGGCGACCGAGACCGGCGACCTCCAGGGGCTGCTCGACGTCCTCGCGCCGGACGTCGTCCTCGTGGGTGACGGCGGCGGTGTCAGGCAGGCCGTTCCCCGGCCGATCGTGGGAGCGCTCAAGGTGGCCCGCCTGCTCACCTCGGGGCCGGGCCGCGACGCGGCGGCGTGGCTGCGCCCCGCGCAGGTCAACGGCCACCCGGCGATGGTCCTGCACCGGGACGGGGAGGTGGACACGGTGCTGGCGATCCGCATCGACGACGGTCTGATCACCGGCATCTACGCGGTCCGCAACCCCGAGAAGCTGTCGCACATGGAGCAGGAGACGTCGCTGAGCCGGTGAGTCCGGACCACCCACCGTCCTCCCAGGACACCCCGGTGACCGGCGGAACGGCCAGGTCCCGTCGGCGGGGTTCACCGACCATAGTGAGCACGTCGCCGCGGTCGGGCCTCCACCCCAGCTCCGAGCGCGCGCGGACCCGGCTGGACGCGGCGAGGACGTCGCCGCGGTCGAGGTGATGTCGACGACGGTGCCGTGCCCGCGCTCGGCCACGGCGGGGACGGGAGCGCCCACCAGGAGGAGCGGTGCGCGGGTGTTGACGGCGAAGTGCCGGTCGAAGCCGTCGGCGGTGGTGTCCGGCGTGCTGGTGAACGCGTGGATGCCCGCGTCGTCTACCAGGACGTCCACGTCGCCCGCGTGGGCGGCGAGAGCCCGCACCTCGTCGGCGTCGGCCAGGTCCGCGGTCACGCACCGGGTCCTGCCGCCGCGTTCGCCGACCTCCTCGACGAGCCGGGCGCCCCGCTCCGGGTCGCGGCCGTGGGCGAACCACCGAAGCCGCGCCGCCTGACCCGAAGGGCAGGGCGACCAGGGACCGCATCATCGAGGCCGCGACCGAGCTCATCGCCCGCAACGGCGTGGCAGGCACCGGCATCGTGGACGTGCGCGCGGCGGCCGGGGTGAGCGGATCGCAGCTCTACCACTACTTCGACAGCAAGCAGGCGCTGATCAGGGCGGTCATCACCAGGCAGGCCGACGCGATCGTGCGGGCGGACCAGCCGAGGATCTCCGCGCTCGACAGCGTCGAGGCGCTGCGCGCGTGGGCCGACGCCGCGATCGAGCGGCAGCGGGAGAACGGCAGCCGCGGCGACTGCAACCTCGGTTCCCTCGCCGGTGAGCTGAGCGTCCGCGACGAGGAGTCCCGCACCGACCTCGCCAACGGCTTCCCGCGCTGGAAGGACCTCATCCTCGGGGGTCTGCGGGCCATGCGCGAGCGCGGGGAGCTGCGGGCCGACGCCGACCTGGAGGAACTCGCGCTGTCGCTGCTCGCGGCGTTGCAGGGCGGTGTCCTGCTCTCGCAGACGATGCTCCAGGTCGCGCCGCTCGAAGCGTCGATGAACGCCGCGCTGGCCTACGTCGGTTCGTTCGCCACCGGCACCGGGCGGTGACGCCCGCGGCGTGACCGCGCCGAGTCCGGTGTGGACCCGGTGATCCATTACCGGGAGGCATCGATCCGCCGGAGCAGGCATTTCACAGGCTTTCCGGACGCGCCTAGCTTTTGTGGTGACAGGCGAACAGCCCAGACCACACCGGAACGGACAGCACCATGACGAACAGCATCCAGAAGGTCGCCGTCATCACCGGCGCCTCGCAGGGCATCGGCGCGGCACTCGTGGAGGCCTACCGCAAGTCGGGCTTCGCGGTCGTCGCCAACTCGCGCTCGATCGCCCCGTCCACCGAGCCCGACCACGTCACCGTGGCGGGCGACATCTCCGACCCCGCCGTGGCCAGGGCCGTCATCGAGACCGCGGTGCGCGAGTTCGGCCGCGTCGACACCCTCGTGAACAACGCGGGCATCTTCATCGCCAAGCCGTTCACCGAGTACACCGACGAGGACTACCGGGCCGCGATCGGCGTCAACCTCACCAGCTTCTTCACCACGACCCAGCTCGCCGTCGACCAGATGCTGCGGCAGGGCGGGGGCGGTCACGTCGTGCAGGTCACCACGAGCCTGGTCGACCACGCGAACAGCAGCGTCCCGTCGGTGCTGGCCTCGCTCACCAAGGGCGGCCTCCAGTCCGCGACCAAGTCGCTGGCCATCGAGCTGGCCACGCGGGGCGTGCGGGTGAACGCGATCTCCCCCGGCATCATCAGCACGCCGATGCACGCCCCGGAGACGCACGCGGCCATGGCGAGCCTGCACCCGGTGGGGCGCATGGGGACCATCGACGACGTCGTGGACGGCGTGCTCTTCCTGGAGAACGCGCCGTTCGTCACCGGTGAGGTGCTGCACGTCGACGGCGGCCAGAGCGCGGGCCACTGACCCGCGGGCACGACGTCAGCCGCGGTCGCGGGCGGAGTCGACGGCCGCCTCGACGAACCGGCGCATCAGCCGGGGCAGGCGGTCCGGCAGGAACGCGATCGAGACGGGGCTGGACGGGGCACCGATGAGCGGGATGAAGCGCACGGCGGGGTGGATGTTGCGGCGCATCGCCACCTCCGGCACGACACCGATGCCCCGGTTCGCCGCGACCGACTCCAGCCACTCGTCGAAGTTGTGGGTCTCGACGACCTCGGTCGGACGGCCGCCGCCGGTCCACGACCACGGTCCGGTGGTGCCGCTGACGGTGTTGACCACCAGCGGCCACCGGCCGACCTCGTCCCAGCGCACCTGCTCGGCGTCGGCGAGGTCGGAGTCCGCCGAGCACACGGCGACGCGCACCTCGTCGAACAGGTGCACGACCCGCGCGGGTGAGCCGCCGTCGACCGGGCCGCGCACGACGGCGACGTCGATCCGGCCCTGCACGACCCCGACGAGGGGGTCGTCCACCCGCACCAGCGACACCCGGCTCCCGGTGGCCCGCTCGAAGCGGGTCAGGGTGCCCTGGGCCCACGGATCGGGCAGCAGCCAGCTGAACCCCATCCGCACGGTCACCCGCTCGCGCGTCGAGGCCAGCGCCTGGTCCACGGCGACGAGCACCTGCTGAGCCCGTTCGAGGAACTCCGCGCCCACGGCGGTCAGCTCGACGTGGCGGGAGTCGCGGTCGAGCAGGCTGACCTCCAGCACGGCCTCCAACTGCTTGACCGTCCGCGTCAGCGCGGGCTGGGTGATCAGCATCTGCTCGGCGGCACGGGTGAAGGAGAGCTGCTGGGCCACCGCGACGAACGCCCTCAGGTGACGCAGCTCGACATCCATGACCGGTGAGTATAGGTGCACCGCACCAGGCATTTCCGCCGCGGACAGCGCACGCCTACCGTCGTTTTAGGACAGTTCACGACCCGGCCCGAGGAGGGCGGGGAGGAGGAGACCGATGGGCACCAGCTTCCTGGACGACCTCGGCGTGGCGCTGCCGGTGCTGGCCGCTCCCATGGCGGGCGGACCGACGACGCCCGACCTCGTCGTCGCCGCGGCCTCGGCCGGGGCGCTCGGCTTCCTGGCGGGCGGCTACCGGACCCCGGAGCAGCTCGGCGAGCAGATCGCGGCCGTGCGGTCGGCCACGGGCGCGTTCGGGGTGAACCTGTTCGCCCCGAACCCGGTCCGGGTCGAGAGGGCCGCCTACCGCCGCTACCGCGACGCCGTGCGGGCCGACGCCGAGCGGTTCGGCGCCGCGGTCCCGCCGGAGCCGGTCGAGGACGACGACCACTGGCGCGACAAGGTCGACCTGCTGCTCGACCACCCCGTCCCGGTCGTCTCGTTCACCTTCGGGCTGCCCGACGCCGCCGCGGTGGCGGCGCTGCACCGGGCGGGCAGCGTCCTGGTGCAGACGGTGACCTCGGCCGACGAGGCGCTGCGGGCCGTCGACGCGGGCGTCGACGCGCTCGTCGTGCAGGCCTCGGCCGCGGGCGGCCACTCCGGGACCCTGACGCCCGACCGGATCCCGCCGGAGAAGCCGCTGCGCGAACTCCTCACCGAGGTCAACCACGCGGCGGGCCTGCCCAAGATCGCCGCGGGCGGTGTCGTCGACCCCGCCGAGGTCGCGGCGATGATCACCTGCTGCGCGCGGGCCGTCCTGGTCGGCACGGCGCTGCTGCTCGCGCCGGAGGCGGGCACGTCCGCCGCGCACCGCGCGGCCCTGCTCGGCGCGGACCGCGGCGACACCGTCGTCACGCGCGCCTTCACCGGACGGCCCGCCCGCGCCGTGCCGAACCTCTTCACCGCCGCCCACCACGACCACGCGCCGTCCGGCTACCCGGCGCTGCACCACCTCACCAGGCCGATGCGCGCGGCGGCCACCGCCGCGGGCGACCCCGAGCACGTCAACCTGTGGGCGGGCACCGGTTACCGGCAGGTGCGCCCGCGGCCCGCGGCCGACACGCTCACCGACCTCGCGCGCGACCTCTGAACGGAGAAGGACCATGAACGACGAGGACATCCTGACCGGGGTGCTCGACGAGTGGAAGGCGGGCGTCGACGCGCACGACCCCGAGCGGGTCGCCGCCACCTTCACCGAGGACGCGGTCTTCCAGGGCCTGCGCCCCTACTCCGTCGGGCGCGAGGGGGTGGCCGCGTACTACGACGGCCAGCCGCTCGGCCTGACCGCGGACCACCGGGTGCTCGAAGTCCGACGGCTCGCCGAGGACGTCGTGCTCGGCTACGTCGCCGTCGACTTCGGCTTCACCGACCGACCGGCGCTGGCGGTGCTCCTGGGCGTGGTCCTGCGGCGGGTCGACGGCGCCTGGCTCATCGGCCACTACCAGGTGTCCCGGCCGACCCCCTGAGCCGGGGAACGGCCCGCCGAGTTCCCCGCCGATCACGGCCCGCCAGTGCCGCGCGGACCGGATGATGTCGCCGCCGACGTGGTCCAGGAGGCGGCCCGCCGCCGCGAGCCTGGCCCCGACGGCGGTGTCGGTCCCGAAGACGTCGGCACCGCGCAGCGCGGTCGCGGCGAGCCGCTGGTTGGCACGGGCGCCGACGACGGCGGAGCGGAAGCCCGCGTCCTCGTCGACGGAGTAGCGGTAGCGCCTGCTCCCGGTCTCGCGCTCGCGGCGGACCAGTCCCTGCTCCAGCAGGAGGCCGACGGCGTGGGAGGTGGTGGCCGCGCTGACCCCCAGCTCCCGCGCCAGCTCGGCGGCCGTGCGGCTGCCGGTCTCGGAGGTGGACAGGCACGCCAGGGCACCGGCGGCGGTGCGCGGCAGGCCGGTCGCGACGAGCGCCGCGGTGAAGTCGGCGACGAACGCCGCCGCCAGCTCGGGAGCGAGGCCGCGGTGCTCGCCGACGCGCCGCGCCACCGCCTGCGGCCGGGGCCTGCGCCGGGCCCGGTGGGTGGTGGCGAGCTGCGCCAGGTCCGCGCGGTAGCGGCCGGGTCCGCCGTTGCGCGCCACCTCGCGGCTCACCGTGGACGTGGGGCGGCCCAGCAGCCGGGCGATCCCGGCGTAGTCCAGCCCGCGCGCCAACCCCGCGGCGATCTCCCGCCGGTCGGCGCCGGTCAGCCTGCGTCCTGGCATCCGCCCAGCACCCCCGCTCCGTCGCCGCCAGTATGTGCGGGCGTCGAGGACCATTGCAACGCGACCACCTGTCAGAGCATTAATCGGCACGGTCGTTGCAATCGGCGATCACGACCACCACCAGCGCGAACCCTCCTGGCGACGAGCGTTGCCGGTGGATCGGTCTTCGGCCCGTCCCTAATGTTCGGAGCCGGTCGCCGGGCACCCGGCGGCCTCCGCGGACGAACGAGGGAGACCATGATCGAGTCCGCCGTCGACCTGCCCACCGGACGGACGCCGGGCTGTCCGTTCGACCCTCCTGCCGAGCTGACCCGCATCGGCGCCGCGGCCCCGCTGACCCCGCTGCGCTTCCCGGACGGGCACGACGGGTGGCTGGCCACCGGCTACGGCACGGTGCGCCAGGTGCTGGCCGACCCGCGGTTCAGCAGCCGCGGCGAACTCCAGCACTCGCCGCTGCCGGGGTTCGAGGGTGTGACGGCGCCGCCCGCGCGGCCCGGCGACTTCCTCAAGATGGACCCGCCGGAGCACACCCGGTACCGGAAGCTGGTGGCGGGCAGGTTCACCACGCGCCGGATGGCGCAGCTCACCGAGCGGATCGAACTCGTCGCCGCGGAGCACCTCGACGCCATGGAGCGGCACGGCGGGCCGATCGACCTCGTCACCGCCTACGCCCAGCCCATCCCCACCACGGTGATCTGCGAGCTGCTCGGCGTCCCGTACGCCGACCGGGGGCGCTTCCAGGCCGACGCCGCCAGGCTGTTCGGGACCGACACCGCGCCGGAGGGCAAGCACGAGGCGTTCGAGTCGCTGAGCGGCTACGTCCGCGACCTGGTCACGGCGAAGCGCGCCGCACCGACCGACGACGTGCTCAGCGAACTCACCACGACCGACCTGACCGACGACGAACTGGCCGCCGTGGGAGGTCTGCTCCTCGCGGCGGGCCTCGACACCACCGCCAACGTGATCGCGCTGGGGACCTTCGCGCTGCTGCGGCGGCCCGAGCGCTGGGCGGCGCTGCGCGGCGGTCCGGACGTGGTCGACACGGCGGTGGAGGAGCTGATGCGCTACCTCACCGTCGTGCCCGTCCTCGCGCGGGTGGCGCTGGAGGACGTCGAACTCGACGGCCACGTGGTCGGGGCGGGGTCGACCGTCGTGCTGGCGGTGGCGGCGGCCAACCGCGACCCGGCGAGGTTCACCGATCCCCACGTCCTGGACCCGCACCGCGCCGCCGTCGGCCACCTCGGCTTCGGCCACGGCCCCCACTTCTGCCTCGGCAGGCAGTTGGCGCGGGTCGAGATGCGCGTGGCGTTCCCCGCACTGGCGGCCCGGTTCCCCCGGCTGCGCCTGGCCGTCGCCGCCGAGGACGTCCCGCTGCGCGAGGGGGCGGACGTCCACGGGGTGACCGCGCTCCCGGTCACCTGGTGAAACCCGCGGCGGGGCCGGTTCGCCGCGGGGGTTCAGCCCACGGGCCTGCTGACCTCCGCGATGAACTGCGTGGCGACCTCGTGGAGCCTCTTGTTCTGGCGCTGCGACTGCTCGGCCAGGATGCGGAACGCCGAGTCGGCGTCGACCCGCCGGACCGCCATGATGACGCCCTTGGCCTGGTCGATCACCGCTCGCGAGGCCAGGGCGCGGCGCAGGTGCTCGGCGTTCTCCTTGGCCAGGGCGTACTGGCGGTGCGCGCGCAGGATCGCCTCCACCGCGGTCGAGTAGAGCGCCAGCGCCTGCCCGTCCAGCTCGACGAAACCCCCGTCGGAGGCGCCGTAGCAGTTCACGGCGCCCGAGAAGCCCTCCTCCACGACCAGCGGCGCCGACAGGAAGCTGCCGAACCCGGCCGCGTGGGCGTCCCGACCGAAGTCCGGCCACCGGTCGATCGCCTCCCGAGCGGTCGCCCGCACCAGCTCACCGGTGCGCGAGGCGTGCAGGCACGGGCCGTCGCCGATCCGGTACTGGTCCTGGTCGAGCCTCTGCACCAGGTCGCTGGTGGCCGCGGCGGTGCGGGCCTTCCCGTGGTCCAGCAGGGTGATGGTCGCCTGCCGCACCTCCGGCAGCGCCGTCACCACCTGCTCGCACGCGCTCTGGAGGAGGACCTGGAAGTCCTCGTCGCCGTCCAGCGCCTTGGTGAGCCCCAGCAGGGCGCTCCGCACCTCGTCCAGCGGACCCGGCGAGGCCGAGTCGGGTTGCAAGCGCATTCCTTCTCCCGTCGCACTCTCGGACGTCCACCACAGTGCACCGCTCGCGGACCGGCCCCAGACCACACCTCGATCGCTCACGACCTGGTCGGTGTCTACCCGTTCGCGGCATGATCCATGCCTTCCTCCGTGCCGACGGCGCACGGCGGCTCAGGACGTGGCGGCCAACGCCTCGGGCACGCTCGCGTACAGCTGGAGCACCTCGTCGAGCATCGTGGCCCGCAGCGCGCGCAGGGGGTTGCGGGCCGGGGCGACCACGCGCAGCGGCGTGCCCTGCCGTTCGCCGATCTGGTGGTGCTGCACCAGCAGCGACAGCCCGACCGAGGCGAGGAAGTCGACGGCGGTCAGGTCGACCACCACCGGGAGCCCGCCTCGCGCGGCGGCGGTGAACGCCGCGGCCAGCCCGTCGCCGAGGACCGGGGCGGTGGAGGTGTCCACCTGTCCGGCCACCCGGACGACGACGGCGTCGTCCCGGTGCTCCTGCTCCACCCGTACCGGTTCGACGTACTCGTCCTCGATCGACATGCCGCCTCCAGACGCCTCTGGCTCCGCTCACCAGAACCGTAGCCTGCCGCCGGAGGCGGATCGTGGAGCCGAGGGCGCTCGGCGGCACCACCCTCGACGTCCGGGAGGGCGAGCTGGTCGGTCCGGTCGGACCGAACGGCTCCGGCAGGACCACGCTGGTCGACCCGCTGTCCGGCCGCCCCGCGGCGAGGTCCTGGTGGGAGGTGAGGACGTCACGCGCCCCGCCCCGGATCGCGCACGTCGGGCGTCCTGGGCCTGTGAGCGCCGCGGTCAGGTGCGCAGCGTGCGCGCCCAGGGAGCGTCGACCGCGGTGGCGTCGATCGCCACCACGACGTTGCTGAGCAGGGCGTCCGCGAAGTACCGGCGGATCTGCTCGTCGGAGGCACCGGACACCGCCCGGACGTGCTCGACCTGCTTGGCGTAGCAGCGGCGCACGGCCTCGCCGATGACCGGTTCGGCCGCGCAGCACTGGGCGTGCACCAGGATCATCAGCAGGGCCCGGTCGGCGATGACCTCGTCGTAGGAGGCGGTCAGCGCCCGCAGCACGTCCTCCGGGTCGGTGCTCGGCGCGGACGCCGCCGCGGCGGCCACGGACTCGCGCAGGAGGTCCGAGCAGTGGTCGACCAGCGCGGCGAACAGCGCTTCCTTGTCCTTGAAGAGCCGGTACAGGTAGCCCTGCGAGATGCCCGCGGCCTTGGCCACGTCCATCGTCGAGGTCCCGTAGTACCCGCGCTCCGCGAACGCCTCGATCGCGGTGCGCAGGACCGTGGCCCGGCGCTGCTCGGCGGTGGAACGCTGTCGCGTGCCGCTGTCCATGTGCTCGACCAACTCTCGTGCGCGGGCCGCGTCAGCCCTCGCCGAGCGCCTCGGCGACCACCAGCGGGTTCCAGAAGTCGACGTAGCGGCTGATCCTGCCACCCTCGGTCTCGACCACGCAGATGTAGGTCTGGTCGTAGGGCCGACCGGTCGCCAGCGCGACCCCCGTGCCCTTGAGCTCCGCGATGACCAGCGAGGGGTCGACGGTCTCGTGGAAGCGCAGGTCGGTGAAGTCGACGCGGAAGTTCTCCGAGAAACCCCTCAGGTGCCCGGCCAGGCCCTCCCGGCCCACGACCCGGCTCGGGTAGCCCTTCGGGGCGTAGGGGAACTCCAGCACCCCGTCCTCGGTGAACAGCTCGGCCCACTCGGCGGTCCGCCCGGCGGCCAGGTGCTCCAGGTGGGTCCGGAACGTCCGCTGGGCGGTGGTTCGAACGCTGTCGGTGGTCTGCGGAGCGGACACGGTGTCTCCCATGCTTAGTAAGCGGTTGACCACTTACTTTCCAACCCAGATGAATGCCCAGTTCACGGCATCACCGATGAGTCAGGAAGTGCGAGTGGTCACAAGTAAGTAATCAACCACTTTCTTCCTCGGCCGTCAAGCGGCGGCCGCCCGCGCGGTCACGGGACCAGCACCATCCGGCCGCCGACCCGGCCCTCGGCCTGCCGCTCCCACGCCGCGGCGACCTCGGTCAGCGGCACGGCCTCGTGCGTCACGGACAGCTCGCCGCGGACGATCGCGCCCGCCACGACACCGATGCCCTCAGCCCGCTGCGCGGCGGTCAGCTCCTTGTTGGTGTACCCGAGCAGCCTCAGGGACCGGCCGTAGAGCACCGAGGCGTCCAGCGGGCACGTCGACCCCGCGCTCGCCCCGAGCGTGACCATGCGGCCGCCGGGCCGCAGCACGTGGGCGGCGGCCGCGGCGGGAACGCCGAACAGCGGGTCGAGCACGAGGTCGGCCGAGCCGTCGCAGGCCGCGAGGAAGCGGCCCACCAGCTCGGGGTGGTCGTCGGTGTCCAGCGCCACCACGGCGTCGGCGCCCGCGGCGGCGGCACGGGTCCGCGCGGTCGCGGACCGGGCGGCGGCGACGACCCGACGCGCTCCGGCGAGGCGCGCCAGCCGCACGGCCGCCTGCCCCACGACACCACCGGCGCCGAGCACGACGACCTGCTCCCCCGCCACCAGCCCGCCGCGCCACGTCAGCGCCATGTGCGCGGCCACGGCCGACAGCCCGGCCGCGGCGACCAGCACCGGGTCGGCCCCGGAGGGCAGGTCGACCAGGTCGGCGCGGCGCACGGCCACCGCGTCGGCCATGCTGCCGTCCTCCGGTGCCATGCCCGCCGCCGTGGGGAACCACACCAGCCGCCCCTCGGCCGTGCCCACGCCCTGGACGCCCGGCACGTAGGGCGTGCGCGGCACACCGTGGTAGGACCTCCCGCCCGCGCACAGGACGTCCAGCGGCGTGATCGGCGCGGCCAGCACCCGGACCACGACCTCGCCCAGCCCGGCGCGGGGCGTCGCCCGGTCGACCACGACCGGGGGCAGACCGGGCAGGCGGATCTCGGCCGCGCGCATCCTCACGTGCTGATGTCGGGGTAGGGCAGGGCCTCGTGCGCCAGCCGCCGCGCGTACTCCAGCTGGAAGCCCAGGCCCTCGTGGTCGCGTTCGAACATCGCGATGAACAGCGTGAGCGTCAGGAACGGGTGGGCGCCCATCGCGAACAGCGCGGGGTAGTCGTGGGAGCGCAGCGCCTCGCGCTCCGCCTCCTCGAACGACAGCCAGGTCGACCGCTCGTCGACGACGCAGTTGAGGATGCGGTTCGCGTGCTCGTCCTCCCACCACGCGACCGTGCCCGCGGGGTCCTCGCGGTAGCGCTCCACGAGGTCCTGGTCGCGGTCGACGGTGTAGAGGAACTTGTTCAGCAGGTACTTGCTCATCGCGCACCGCCGTCCGGGTACCAGGTGAAGTAGGCCTCCATCGTGTGGAACAGGTCGAACGTGTCGACGTAGTCGGCCTTCCGGCCGTCGCCCGCGACGCCCATCATCAGCATGAAGTCCATGAACCCGTGGGTGGCGTTGCCGGGCAGGTGCAGGCTGTCGAGGCTGACCTCGGCCAGGCACTCCTCGATGTCGCCGCCCGCGATCCACTCGACGGCCTTGCGGTCGAACTCGGGGTCGGGGCCGTGCGGGCCGAACTGCCGGGGCCCGCCCAGTTCGAGGGAGAGGTGCCCGGTGCCGATCACCGCGACGCGCTGGTGCGACGGCCACGACTCGATGAGCTGGCGGATCGTCCTGCCCAGCTGCACGAACCGCTTCGGCTGCGGCAGCGGAGGGGCGAAGATGTTGGTGTAGACGGGGACGATCGGCAGGTCGGCCTCGGGGCGCAGCGTGATGATCGGGCACGTGATGGAGTGGTCGATCCGCAGCTCGTTGGAGAACGCCAGGTCGAACCCCGCGTCCATGCCCTCGCGCAGCACGTACGCCGACAGGTCCTCGTGTCCTTTGAGGAGCATCCTCGGCAGGCCGAACTCGCGTTCCTCGTTGGCCCAGTTCGCGTCGTAGAACGGGGCCTTGCCGACCAGGAACTGCGGCATGTTGTCCAGCCAGAGCTGGTGGAAGTGGTCCGATCCCACCATCACGAGCACGTCGGGCCGCGCCTTCGTGAGGGTCTCGCGGAACGCCTCCACCTTGCGCACCCACTCGTCCGCGAACGGGGGCCGGTCCTCCCCCGTGGCGGTGCTGGCGCGGTAGTAGAACGGGTGGTGCGTGGACGCGATGACCGCGACCAGTTCAGCCATGCCGACCTCCGGTGCTCGACTCGGGTGACTGGGGATCCGGTGGGACGGAAGCGTTGTTGAGGTCCACCGAGAGGAAGATGTCGTTGCCGACGGGGTGCCTGATCTCCTCGGCGAGCTGGCCGATCAGCCCGGCCGTGCGGGCCAGCAGGGCGAAGGCGCGCAGCAGTTCCAGCGGCAGTCCGAGGTCGGCCAGCGCCGCGCCGCAGGTGCCCGCGCCGTTGAGCGGCAGCGTCTTGCCGAGCACCCGCGGGTGCACGCGGCCGATGGCGGCGAACAGCGCCAGGTGCGGGCCGTGCAGCCCCTCCTCGGCGGCGATGGCGAACAGCCGGGGCGTGCGCGGGTCGCCGTCCTTGTGCACGTGGTGCCCGAGACCGGGGACGAACTCCCCCCGCTCCCGCCGCGCGCGCACCGCGGTCAGGGCCAGCTCGTCCCAGCCGTCGTCGTCGACGGGCAGCTCACCGTCCACACCGGACAGCACGTCGTGCAGGAACCGGCCGCAGTCCTCGGTGACGCCGAGGAACCGGGAGCCGCCGCCGAGCAGGCCCGCGGCGAGCGCGCCCTGGACGGAGTCGGGCGCGGACAGGTAGGTCAGGCGGGTCACGATCGCGGTGGGGGTGAACCCGTGGTCGGCCAGCGCGGCGAGCACGGACTCGAAGACCCGCGTCTGCCCCGGCGTCGGCCTGCGCTGGGTGGCCAGCCAGAACGCCAGCTCACCGAAGCCGACGCTGCCCATCACGTCCTCGGCGAGGTCCTGGCCGAGCAGCGTGATGGTCGTGGGGGTGGAGGCGCCGAGCGCCGTCGGGTAGGTCACGCGTCCCGCCCCTTCTCCAGCCAGGCCCGCAGTTCCCCGCCGTGCTCGTCGAGCAGCGGGGGCGGCAGGCGGTAGCCGACGGGGGTCGCGGAGAAGCGGATGGGGTGGCGGGTGGTCGGCACGGCCCGGTCGCCCTCGCCCACGACGACGACCGGGTCCAGCTCGAACCGCTCGGCCATCGCGAACCCGCCGTCGATGGTGTTGATCGGCCCGCACGGCACGCCCGCCGCGACGAGCAGGTCGAACCACTCCAGCGCGCCCCTGGTCCGCAACCGCTCGGTGAGCAGCGGTCGCAGTTCGTCCCGGCGTCGCGTGCGGTCGGCGTTGCGGACGAACCGGGGGTCGTCGGCGACCTCGGGGATGCCGAGCACACCGCACAGCTTGCGGAACTGCGCGTCGTTGGCGGCGGTGACGATCAGGTCGTTGTCCGCGGTCGGCAGCGCCTCGTAGGGGAAGACGCTCGGGTGCGCGTTGCCCATGCGGAACGGGACGACGCCCGCCGCGACGTAGGAGGAGCTGTGGTTGACCAGCCCGGTCAGCGCCGACGAGAGCAGGTTGACCTCGACGTGCTGGCCCTCGCCGGTGGCGTCGCGGTGCCGCAGCGCGGCGAGGACGCCGATCGCGGCGTGGTTGCCAGCCATCACGTCGAACACCGAGATCCCGGCCCGGAACGGCGGCCCGTCGGGGTCTCCGGTGAGGCTCATCAGCCCGGAGATCGCCTGCACCATCAGGTCGTAACCCGGCACGTCCCGGCCCGCGCCGGAGCCGAACCCGCTGATCGACGCGTACACGACACCGGGGTTGGCCTCCCGCACCGACTCGAAGTCGAGCCCGTACTTCGCCATGCCGCCGGGCTTGAGGTTCTCCACCACGACGTCGGCCCGCCGGGCCAGTTCGCGGGCGACCTCGACGTCGGCCGCGTCGCGCAGGTCGAGCGCGATGGACCGCTTCCCCCGGTTGACGCCCAGGTAGTAGGTGGACACGCCGTCGTGGACCGGTGGCGTCCACGTGCGGGTGTCGTCGCCCCCGGGCCCCTCGACCTTGACGACCGAGGCGCCCATGTCGGCGAGCAGCATCGTGGCGTAGGGCCCGGCGAGGATCCGGGAGAAGTCCGCCACCAGGACGCCCGCCAGCGGGCCCGCCGACGTCTCCGGCACTCCGGTGTCAACCATGCAGTTATCCCGCCGTCCTGCGGACACGCGTCCGCAGGACGGATTGTGCGACTGGCACGGGAACTAGTCAAGGATCTAGCGGACACATGTCCGACGAGCGGACAACGCTAGGCGGACGCGGTCACGTGCGGGACGGTCTCCAGCCGGGCGAAGTCGGCGCTGATGTCGCCCGCGGTCTGGAGCAGCAGCGGCAGGTGGTGCTCGACCAGCCGCTCCACGGAGGTCTCGGCGGCGTGGCAGTTCACGTTCACGCCCGCCACGACCCGGCCGGACCCGTCGCGGACCGGCGCGGCGATCGAGCGGATCCCGAGCGTGAGCTGCTCGTCGGTGAGCGCCCAGCCGCGGGCCCGCACCTCGCGCAGCGCGGCGTCGCGCTCGGCGCGGTCCGGCTGCCACCGCGAGACCAGGCCCGAGCGCGAGGGCTCGGCGAGCACCCGGTCCAGCTCGTCCGGCGGCAGCGCCGCGAGCTGGACCTTCCCCAGCGACGTCGCCAGGGCCGGGAACCGCGTCCCGATCTGCACCGACAGCGACACGATCTTGGGCACGGAGACCCTGGCGACGTAGACGATGTCCGAGCCGTCGAGCTGGGCGATCGAGCACGACTCGTTCGTGCGCTCCACCAGCTTCTCCAGGTGCGGCCTCGCCACGTCCCACAGGCCCATGGACCGCACGTACGCCACGCCCAGCTCCAGCACCCTCGGCGTCAGGGAGTAGCCGCGGTCCGCCGTGCGGACGTAGCCCAGCTCCTCCAGCGTCAGCAGGATCCGGCGCGCGGTGGGGCGCGCGAGGCCCGTCGCGGACGCCACCTCGGCGAGCGTCATCGCCGGGCAGCCCGGCCGGAAGACCGCGATGACCTCCAGCCCGCGCGCGAGCGCCTCGATGAAGTCCGGACCCGTTCCCTCACGTGGCACCACGCGCCTCCTCCCACCTGCTGATCCGACCCAGCGTAGCCCGCGCTGTCCGCGATGCGGACAAGGCGACTCCCCAGCCTGCGGCAGGTCGGTCGCCCGCGCTCATTGACACTGGTCGAGCGGAGGTTCAGAGTGACCGCCAGAACCCGATGACCGTTGGTCGGACAGTTGTCCGGACAGTGAGGGAGCGACGACGATGCCGCAGCCACCCGCCGAGACGTCGAACAGGCCGGTCGTGTTCCGGGGCGGCACGGTGGTGACCGTGAACGCGCGCCACGACGTGCTGACCGACCACGACGTGCTGGTGGTCGACGGCGACATCGCCGCCATCGGCCCCGCGCTCCCCGTACCCGAGGGCACGGTGGAGGTCGACGCGAGCGGCGGCGTCGTGATGCCCGGCATGATCGACACGCACCGCCACCTGTGGCAGACGGCGATGCGCGGCTACGGCGCGGACTGGACGCTGACCCAGTACTTCGTCTGGTACTACCTGGAGTGGGGCCGGGTGTTCCGGCCGGAGGACGTCCACGCGGGCAACCTGCTCGGCGCGGTCGAGGCGCTGGACGCGGGCGTCACGACCACCGTCGACTGGTCGCACGGCCTCCGGACCACGCAGCACGCCGACGCCGCCGTCGACGCCCTCCGGGCCGTGCCCGGCCGGTTCGTGCTCGCCTACGGCAACATCCAGGACGCGCCGGCGAACTGGACCGCGACGCCCGAGTTCCGCGACTTCGTCAGCCGCCGCACGACCGGTGACGACCTGCTCGGCTTCCAGCTCGCCTTCGACGTGACCGGCGACCCGGCGTTCCCGGAGCGGCCCGCGTTCGAGGTCGCCCGCGACCTCGGCGTCCCGGTCACCACCCACGCGGGCGTGTGGGGCGCCACCGGCGACGACGGCATCAGGCTCATGCACGACCACGGCTTCATGACGCCCGAGACGGTCTACGTCCACGGCGCGTCCCTGTCGGCGGACTCCTACCACCGCATCGCCGCCACCGGCGGTTCCGTCTCGGTGTCCACGGAGAGCGAGCAGAGCGCGGGCCAGGGCTACCCGCCCACCTGGGCCCTGCGCGCCCACGGCATCCCCGTGTCGCTGTCCATGGACACCTCGGTGTGGTGGAGCGGCGACCTGTTCTCCGCCATGCGCGCCACCCTCGGCGCCGACCGCTCCCGCGAGCACCTGGAGGCGCACGCGAAGGGCGACACGGTCACGCACTCGTCGCTGCGCGCCCAGCAGGTGGTGGAGTGGGCGACCCTGGGCGGCGCCCGCGCGCTGGGCCGGGAGTCGCGGCTGGGCAGCGTCGAGGTCGGCAAGGCCGCCGACCTCGTGCTCCTGAAGAACGACCGCTCCCCCGTCTCGTTCCCGCTGCTCAACCCGCACGGCCACATCGCGTTCCAGGCCCAGCGCGCCGACGTCCACACCGTTCTGGTGGGCGGCCGGATCGTGAAGGCCGACGGTGAACTGGTCGGCATCGACCTCGCGGCGGTCCGCTCGACGGTCGAGAGCACGGTCGAGCACCTGCGCTCGCGGCTCGGCGAGGAGGCGTGGGCCAGGGGCATGAACCCGGACGTCCCGACCAGCGAGGTGCTGGACAACCCGTACACCTACACCGACTACCGCAGCGGCAGCACGCACAGCGGCTGAGCACTGCGGAAGTCCCGTCGAGCCACGACACTGGAGCCGTGGACGGGAAGAAGGGCGGGGCGGCGCGGAAGGCGCCTCCGCCCACGACCGAGGACGGGCGCTACATCGTCGTCTCCGGTCGCCGCTGGCGGGCCACCGACCCGGACCTCCCCGACGACGTGGCCGCCGTGCTGCGCTCGGCGCTGATGGCCGCGCGCCGGGACGTGGGCCGGGCGCTGCGCGCCGGTGCCGATCCGGCGTCGGCGCGAGCACGTGTGCAGGTGGCGAAGGCGGCGCTCGGCGAGCGCGGCACCCCCTGGTGGGAGCAGACCCCCGACGAGCGCGAGCAGCGCTGGCGGCGGGGTCTGCGCGAACTGGAGGAGTAGCGCGTCAGCCGGGGTCCGCGTCGCCGTCGAACACGAGCAGCGTGCTGGGCACCCGGCCGAGCGGGACGGTCCAGCGCTGCACCCGCGGGCCCAGCCTCGTCTCGTCCAGGACGACGGTCGGTCCCGGCCCGGCGAAGGTGATCGACAGCCGCCCGTGCCAGGTGACGACGTCCAGGACCTCCTCGGCGGTCTTGCGCACGAGGGAGTCGACCAGGCCGCCGAGGATCGGGATCTCGGTGGTCGTGGCGTGCTTGGCCACGAGTCCCTTGCGGAAGGCGGAGATCGTCACGACCGCGCCGTTCCAGCGGTGGCGGGCCGGGCCCCGCAGCGTCCACGACAGCGGCCCGCCGCCCGCGTCGAGCCGGAACACCTCGGTCCTCCCGCCGTCGACGACCCTGGCCCGCGTCCACGTGGGGGCGAAGGTGAACAGGTCCCTCGGCTCGCGGGTCACCAGATCGTCAGCAGGCCGATCAGCAGCAGCACCCCCACCAGCAGCGCCGACACCACGAGCCTCGTCCCGACTCCCGCCGGCGCGACGGCGGTCGGCTCCGGTTCCGGCAGCCGGGACGGGGCTTTTCCCCGGCTCACCGGGAGGACGACCGGCGCGTCGCCGAGGCTGTCGTCGGAGCGCTGCACCAGCAGCGCCAGCGGTTCGGCGGCGGGCTCACCCAGCACCGGGTAGCCCGCCAGACCGTCGTGGACGTCCGGTTCCAGGCAGTAGTTGGCCACCACCGCCCGTCCCCGCGCGCCGCGCAGCAGTTCGCCGACCCGGTGGGCGAACGCGGCGCGGCTCGCCTCCCCGTCCACCGCGCCCGCCCAGCGCTCCGCCGTCGTGGCACCCGGCGACGCGGGCGGCACCCGTGCGGGCAGCGTCCGCACGGCGGTGCGGAACCCGCGGGCCACCAGCCGCCGGGTCTCGTCGCCCGCCTCGGCCCGCCACCGCGTGATCGTCCCGGAGTCCTGCGGGAACGCGGCGGAGAACGTCCTGCCGACCTCGGCCGACCCCCGGTCGGGGTCCAGCCAGCGGTGCACCAGCGCGGGCACCCGGTCCACGTCGGCGTCGGGATCGCCGTGCTCGCCCTCCAGCACGAGCACCAGCCCGATCGAGGTGCCGCCCGGACCGACCATCGTCATCGCGATGGGGGCCAGGTAGAGCCGCCACCCCGCACGGTCGGACTCGACCAGCAGCGACGGGAGCTGGAGGTTCGTGACCGCCTCGTACCGCCGCCACCACGACTCCCCCGGCGCCTCCCCGAGGAACGCGTACTCCTGGCGCAGGCCCCCGCCGCGGGTCATGACGTGGACGCGCATCAGTGCGCCCTGGCCGCCAGCGGGCTGCGCACCCGGCTGGAGTAGGAGCGGCCGGAGAAGTCGTCCACCACCGCGTCGAGCAGGCGCAGCCGCTCCAGCGCCCGCTGGTGCGCGCCGTCCAGCCGGTCGGCCGCGCGCACCTCGCTCGTGTACTCGCCGAACCTGCGCAGCCCGAGCCCGCGCAGCACGGACGTCCTGCGGTCCACGAAGTCGAGCACCCGGTCCTGGCCGTAGGCGTCGGTCGCCAGCTCGTCGACCAGGCGGAAGAAGTTGCCCACCAGGCCCCGGTCGCGCTCGGCCAGGCCGCGGGCGGCGTGCGCGTCCTCCGCGGTGGCCAGCACGTGCTGCTCCTCGGCCGTCTTGCGGGCAGCCAGCAGGGTCTTGCACAGCGCGATGAGCACGTCCTCCACGCCGTGGATCGACAGGACGGGCCTGGAGCGCACCAGGAAGCGGCCCTCGAAGCGGAGGTGGGTGTCCTCGTCGGGCACCCACCTGCCCGACATGCGCTCGACGCACCCGAGGGTGTCGACCGGCACGTAGAGCATCTCGGTGTGCTCCGCCTCGCCCGCGATGGCGTCGAGCACGTCGCCGTAGACCGACCGGAAGCGGTCGAACAGCTCGTCCGCGCGGTCGTGGCGCCCGCCGTTGTCGGCGAAGTACGACTCGCACTTGACCGGCACGAACAGCACCAGCGCCGGGGAGTCCGGCCGTTCGGCCCTGCTGCGCGCCCACCTGCGCGCGACCTGGCCGACGTCGTAGGTGTCGAGCACCAGCGGCACCGCGCCCCGCTGCGGGGCGGTGACCGCCTCCATCAGGACGGTCGCGTCGACCGGGACGACCAGCACCGAGCTCCGGACGATGAACCCCTCCACCTCGCTCCACGCCTGCTCGTGCGCGGTCGAGCGGTTCGCCGGGTCGAGCCACCCGCCGGGGAAGTCGAGCAGGCGCAGGGCGATGCCGGTCTCCTCCGCGGTGTCCTCCGCGGAGCCGGGGTCGAGCAGCAGCTCGAACGAGACCGTCGTGTGGTTGGCGGCCAGCGCCCCCGGTGTGAAGCGGCGGGACTGCACGAGGCTGTCCAGCGCCCTCGCCTGCTGGCGCATCTTGACCTCGGTGGCCCGGTCGTTCGCCCTGATGGTGACACCGGACGTCTTCAGCAGCCGCTGGCCGTCGCGGAAGAGGGAGCTGACCAGCGAGGTCTTGCCCACCCGCGACGGACCCAGCAGACCGATCTCGAACAGGACTCGCGTGGGTTCCACGGTTACGGGTTCCTCCTACCGGCGACCGCGCCGGAGATCGACTCCACCAGCCGGTCGACGCGGGCCGCGCGGGAGCGGGCACCCTCGATCCGGTCGGACTCCTCGGGCCACAGCAGGTCGCGGTGGGTGCGGGCGAACCGGGCGAACTCGACCTTCGACCGGCCGGACCGGATCAGCTCGTCCTCGAACTGCTCGACGGCCGCGTGCAGCACCAGCGCGGGCACCACGGACTCGCGCTGGAGGGCGAGCATGGTCTCGTAGGCGGCCTGCTCGGTGAGTTCGGCCAGGCGCGCCTCCAGCACCTCCACGTCCTCGCGGCCGACCCCCACGACCAGGCGGGTCACCGGGTCGCCGGTGACGGGGTCGACGCCCTCCAGGTTGAAGCCGTCCAGGGCGGCGCGCACCCCGGGGTGCAGGTGCGTCCGGTACTCCAGGCGGGTGGCGAGCAGGTCCGCGACCGCGCCGCCGAGCGTCGGGCAGGACGCCTGGTCGAACCGGGTCTTCAACGACCACAGGGCTTCCTCGCCCTCCACCTCGCCCACGAGCGGCCCCAGCACGTCGGCGAACGCGTCGGCGACGTGCCGCCACGTCTGCCGCAGCAGCGCGTCGAAGTAGGTGTCGAGGCCGCCGAACCGCTTGCTGACCTCGACCCGCAGGCGGCTCATCTCCTCGGCGGTGAACGGGCTGGCGTTGCCCTCCGCGCCGACCTCCAGCAGCGCCGCGGACCGCCACGCCTCGGCTCCGCGGCCGAAGCCGTCCTCGATCCAGGCGCGGATGCCGTCGAAGACGTCCGTGACCGCGTCGACGTACTCGTCGCTGTCGTCGCCGCCGTCGCGGGCCCGCGCGTGCAGCGAGGAGACCAGGCCCCGCAGCGCGAAGGACACCCGTTCGCGCAGTTCCTTCGCGCCCCGCGCCAGCAGTTCGTCGGCGCTGTGCGCGAGGTCGCGGGAGCCGCCCTCCAGCGCGGCCAGCACCTTCGCCGCCTGCTCGGCGGTGGACGCGGCCCGGTCGAGCGCCGCGGCGAGCACGTCGTCGTCCATGCGGCCGAGCGTGCCCGCGAGGTCCGACAGCAGCGGCAGGAGCACGGACCCGTCGACGTCGCGCCGATCCTTCAGGTCGGCCTCCAGCACCTCGTAGTACCGCCCGTCGACGCCCGCGTTGACGTCGGCGAGGATGCGGTCGCGCAGCACCGCCACCCGCTCGGGCTCCTTGCCGGTGTTGAGCACGATCCGCACGAAGTCCTTGGGGCCGCGGACGTCCCCGCGGGCGACGTCGAGCAGCGCGAGGGTCCTCTGGTCGGCGGCGCCGAAGTAGGTGCTGTCCGCGCTGGCCGCCGTGACCAGCAGCACCACGTCGATCCCGTGCCTCAGGTCGGCGACGTGCCGCTGTTCCGCGTCCGCGGCCAGCTCCCCCAGCCCCGGCAGGTCGACCAGGGTCAGCCGGTCGACCTCCTCGTTCGGGAACGGGCACTCGATCCTGGCCTCGCGCACGGCGAGGTACCGGCGGTCGGCGGTGCCCGCGTTCTCCTCGGCGTTGGTCGGGTAGGCCACGTAGGGGCGCAGGTGCTCGACGTCCACCTCGACGTCCCGCCCGGTGAGCAGGTCGGCGTAGGAGTCCAGCGAGTCCCGCATCCGGCGGAGGCGCTCGTGCAGGCCGACCGAGCTGTGCTGGTCCACGGCCTCGGCGGACGGCCGCGGGTAGTCCCACCCGCGGAACCGCGCCAGCGTCGCGGGCACCTCGGCGATGCCCAGTTCCCGGTGGTACGGCGCGACCACCTCGGCCAGGAACGAGTCGACCGTGTGGGTGCCCAGGACCGCCCGGCGGCGCGGGGAGCAGACGATGCGGCTCCGCACGGCGGTGACCGGCACGTCCGGCCCGGTGGGGATCTGCTGTTCGGTCAGCCCGGACACGGTCTGGAGCAGCGTGCTCTTGCCAACCCTGGCGCGACCGCTCACGCCCACGCAGACCTGGTCCCTGGCGAACCGGGACTCCGCGGCCGACAGCACGTCCACCGTCCGCGCCACCTCGGCCGACAGGGCGGGGAGCCGGTCGTCCGCGGTGGTGTCCCGCTCCAGCAGCCACGTGACGTCCGCGGCGACCGACCGCCACCTCGCGAGTTCCGCGCGGACCTCGGGGAGCCGTTCCGCCCGCCGGCGCAGGATCTTCTCGATGCGCTCGGAAATCTGCCCCACGCCAGCCCCTCCCGGTCCCCGGCACGTCCTTCGACGACCACGATACGCAGGGCGCCGCGGAGGAAGTCATTCCAGCACAAGGGGAATCGAGCAGGTATTACCTCGACCTACCCCGAGGGTCACGGCGAGACGGGCTCCAGCACGACCACCGGGATCTCCCGCTCGGTGTAGGTCGCGTAGGTCGAGTAGGGCCGGTAGACGGCCACCAACCGCTCCCACAGCGCGGCCCGCTCCTCCCCCTCGGCGACGCGCGGCCGGACCCGGCGGCGGTCGCCGCCGGGCAGCTCCACCTCCGTGGTCGACATCGCCATCAGGTTGTGGAACCACGCCGGGTGCGCGTCCGAGCCGCCCTTCGACGCGACGACCACCAGCCGCGGCGCGTCGTCGAGGTAGATCAGCGGATTGGTGCGGGCCTGCCCGGACTTGCGGCCCACGTGGTCCAGCAGCAGCACGGGCGCGCCCAGGAAGGTGCCCCCGACCCGGCCACGGGTCTTGCGGAACAGGAACTCGTTGAGGCGCGCGAGCCCGCGGTGGAGCTTCCAGTAGGGGGACGTCGGCGCGGGTGGTTTCGGCATGGGTCGATGCTGGCAGAGCTCAGCAAGTGTCGTCAACTGACAAAAGTCAGAGCACGACTCTTGGCTCACCGTGTCGCGAACCCGTACCCTGGCGGCGTGGACAAGCCCGGCCTGCGCGAGCGGAAGAAGCAGCGGACGCGCGAGGCGCTGACGGACGCGGCGTACGCGCTGTTCCGCTCCAACGGCTTCGACGCGACGACCGTCGACCAGATCGCCGAGGCCGTCGAGGTCTCGTCGCGGACCTTCTTCCGGTACTTCACCTCCAAGGAGGACGTGGCCCTCTCGCTCGCGGACGAGCAGATCACCGCGATGCTCGACAGCTTCGCCGCGCAACCGGCCGACGTGCCGGTGCTGACCGGGCTGCGCCGGGCCTCCGTCGAGGTCGTGCGGGCCTACGAGGCGGACTCGGACCAGGACCGCTACCAGCGCACGCAGGACCTGATCTCCACCAGCCCGGCGCTGATGGCCGCGTGCACCGAGCGGGGCGCCGCCCGGCTCGACGAGGTCGCGCGGCTGGTCGGCGTCCGGATGGGCGTCGACCCGACCGCCGACCCCCGACCGCACCTGGTCGCGTCGGTCGTGCTCTGCTCGGTGCAGACCGTGATCACGGCGTGGCGGGCCACCGGCCGCCAGGCACCGGACTCGGAGCTGATCGGCCAGGCCTTCGACCTGCTGTCCACGGGCCTCGACTACCCGGCGGCGCGGAACTGACGCTCGCCCCCGCACGGCGCGGGAGCCGCCGTTTGTAGCATCGGCGTGCGCTGATCCGCCCGGACCGGCGCGGTGGAGCAGGGAACGGACGACGCATGAAGCCCGAGGAGTTCCGCACGGCCGCGCACGCGCTGGTGGACTGGATCGCCGACTACCGGGAGCGGATCCCGGACCTGCCGGTGCAGTCACGGGTGAAGCCGGGTGACGTGGCGGGGATGCTGCCGACCTCGGCCCCGGTCGCACCGGAGTCCTTCGACGCGGTCCTGCGCGACCTCGACCGCGTGGTCGTGCCGGGCATCACGCAGGTGCAGCACCCGAGCTTCTTCGGCTGGTTCCCCTCGAACGCGACGCTCAGCTCCGTGCTCGGCGACTTCGCCACCGCGGGCCTCGGCGCGCTGGGCATCACGTGGCAGTCCGCGCCGTCGCTGACGGAGGTGGAGGAGGTCGTCGTCGGGTGGCTGCGCGAGCTGACCGGCCTCCCGGAGTCCTGGCGCGGCGTCATCCAGGACACCGCCTCCACCGCGTGCCTGGTGGCGCTGCTCGCCGCCCGCGAGCGGGCCACCGACTACTCCGAGACGCGCGGCGGCCTCCAGGCCGAGCCCGCCCCGATGACCGTCTACACCACCGAGTACGCGCACTCGTCCATCCCGAAGGCCGTCGCGCTCGCGGGGTTCGGCGCCGACAACCTCAGGGTGGTCGCGACCGACCCGTGGACGCGGGCGATGCTCCCGGAGGCACTGGCCGAGGCGGTCGCGGCGGACGTGGCGGACGGTCGGCGGCCCGTCGCCGTGGTCGTGAACGTCGGCACGACGGGCACCACGGCCGTGGACCCGCTGGCCGAGATCGTCCCGATCGCCCGCGAGCACGGGATGTGGGTGCACGTCGACGCCGCGATGGCGGGTTCCGCGCTCCTGCTCCCCGAGATGCGCGGCCTGGTGGCCGGGCTCGACGGCGCCGACTCCCTCACGTGGAACCCGCACAAGTGGATGGGCGCGGTGCTCGACTGCTCGCTCATGTACGTCGCCGACCCCCAGCACCTGGTGCGGGTGATGGCGACCGGCCCGTCCTACCTGCGGTCCGCCGTGGACGGCGAGGTGACGCAGTTCAAGGACTGGGGCATCCCGCTCGGCCGCCGGTTCCGCGCGCTCAAGCTGTGGTTCCAGCTCCGCCTCGACGGCGTGGAGGCGATCCAGGCCCGCCTGCGCCGCGACCTCGCCAACGCCCGCGCGCTGGCCGAGCAGGTCGAGGCCGCCGAGGGGTGGCGCGTGCTGGCGCCGGTGGCCCTGCAAACGGTGGTGCTGCGCCACGAACCGCGGGCCTGGGTGGCGCCGGACGGCGACGTCCTCGACGGCGCCGCGCTCGACGCGCACACCCTGGCGTGGGTCGACGAGGTCAACAGCTCGGGCGCGGCCTTCATCACCCCGGCCAAGCTCGACGGGCGGTGGTCGGTGCGCGTGTCGATCGGCGCCGAACCCACCACGTCCGACGACGTGGCCGCGCTGTGGCACCTGCTGCGGACCACCGCCGAGCGCGACTGACCGCCCTGTCCTCCTCGGGTGGTTCGGGTGGTCGACGCCTGGACCAACGGCCCCGCCGGCGCGTGCCGGCGGGGCCGTACCCCCAGATGTGGTTGGTCTCAGCGCCCCCGGATCAGAAGCCGCACGGCTCGATGCTGCCGCTCGTGCCGTCGGGGTTGACGTCGAGCAGGTCGTCGCGCACCCAGCCGCGCACGCCGGTCCGCAGGTTCTGGAGGTAGGTCCAGGTGAACCCGTCGTCGGCGTTGGTGTAGCAGTGGTAGCGGGCGTCGTCGGTCGGCTGGAGGGCTCCCGGCGCGTCGCAGCCAGTGGACGAGCCGCTGCGCTGCCTGGCCGCGCCGCTCAGGGGCGCGTCGACCTCGACCCGGTTCTCCAGGTTCGGGCCGGCTCTGCCGCAGGTGGCGTGCCGCGTGCCCGCGGAACCGTGGTCGGGCTTCGGCGCGGCACCCGCGGAAGGGGCCGAAACAATTCCGAGCACGGCGAACGCGGCCATTGTCGTGGCGGCGACTGCTTTCCTCATGGACGGTCTCCTGTTCGTGGTTTATTCCTGACGGTCCGGGATATCTCATCTCCCCCGCCCCTGCCCACGGGGCTGAACGGACACAGCGGAAGACTCGGCCAGGAACGAGCGGCTGGGCAAGGGGTTGCGGGTACCTTGGGATGCTGGGACGCGTCGACACGTCTCGCGGTGCACGGGCAACGGACCTGCTGGGACGCGTGTGGGACGGCCGCGTCCGGTACGGACCGGCGAGAGGTGGACCGTGGCGCGATCAACGGAGGAGCAGCAGTTCGCAGCATTCCTGCGAATGCTGAAGAACCGCACCGATAGGAGCTATGAGGCTTTGGCGAAGCGAACCGGCATCAGCGGTTCGAGCCTTCACCGCTATTGTGCGGGAACGAAGATCCCGTCGAACTTCGGCACGATCCAGCGGTTCGCCGAGGAGTGCGGCGCCACCCGGTCGGAACTGCACGAGCTGCACCGGCTGTGGGCGCTGGCCGACACCGTCCGGCGGGGGCAGCCGGAACCCGCCGTCGAGCAGGTCGACGAGTCCCCGGACGACCTCGCCGAGCAGGAGCGGACGTCGAGGCGGACGACCGCGCGCCGGAGGTGGGCGCTCATCGGCGCGGTGGTGGTCGTCCTGGTGGCGGGCGGTGTCACGTGGTGGTTCCAGTCGAACACCGACCCCGGATCGGTGACCACCCTCGACGGGCCCATGCTGCTGTCGCCCGCGTGCCCGCCCGTGATCAGCATGGGCCAGCACGACGAGTGCGCGCGGGAGGTCCAGTCGCTGCTGTCGAAGGCGGGCGCCACGATCTCCGTGGACGGCGACTTCGGCCCCGCGACCCTGCGCCGCGTCACGGCGTTCCAGGTGCTGGCGGGCCTGCAACCCCGTGGCGTGGTGGACGAGCCGACCAAGCGGGCGCTCTACGAGCAGGACACGTCCATGGCCACCTGGTCACCCGAGCAGGTGGAGCGGCGCGTCCGCGAGGTCTTCCCCGAGGAGCCCGACCGCGCCGTGGGCATCGCGCGCTGCCAGTCGTTCCTCGACCCGCTGCACGTGCTGACCAACACCAACGGCACCCGCAACTGGGGTGTCTTCCAGCTCTCGGACAAGCTGCTCGGCGAACTGGGCGGCACCCAGGAGCAGGCGCTCGACCCCGACTGGAACATCCAGACCGCCCGCCGCGCCTGGAGCCGCTTCCAGGACTTCCGCGACTGGGAGCACTGCGACCAACCGTTCCGGACGACGACACCCGCACCCACCAGTTCCCCGTGACCCTCGGGCGACCTCACCGGGGAGGACGGACGAGCCGCACGGCGTTCCAGGACACCGGTGGCAGCACCACGGTCAGGGTGTCGTCAGCGAGGTCGGTGGGCTGGGAGCGGGGTACGACCCGGTCGGGCTCCTGCTCGGTGTTGGCCGCGGCCGTGTCGGGGTCGGAGAGCGTCCACGCCTCGGCCACCTCGACGGCGCCGAAGGCGAGCGAGACCCGCAGCTCCACCGGCTCGGTGCGGTGCCGGTTCACCGCGAACACCACCACGGCGCCGGTGTCGGGGTCGTGGGTCGCCACGGCGTCGACCACCGGGACGTCGCCGTAGCGGGCGGTCGGGTAGGTCGGCGAGGTCGTCTCCGCCCGCAGCACCCGTCCCCCGGCCAGCCGCGAGGTCAGCGCGAACGGGTGGAACGTCGTCTGCCGCCACGCCGGGCCGCCCGGTTCGGTGCGGATCGGCGCGATGACGTTGACCAGCTGCGCCTGGCAGGCGGCGGTGACCCGGTCGCTGTGGCGCAGCAGCGAGATCAGCAGGCTGCCCACCACCACGGCGTCGGCGACGTCGTACCGGTCCTCGATGATCCGCGGCGCGACCTCCCACTCCACGGGCGGGTTGGCCTGGAAGCGCTTCTGGTACCAGACGTTCCACTCGTCGAACGACACCCCGATCCGCTTGTCGCTCCCGAGCCGCGCGCCGACGGCGTCCGCGATGGCGACGACCCGCTCGACGAAGCGGTCCATGTCCACGGCCGAGGCGAGGAAGCTGTCGACGTCGCCGTCGAGCACCTCGTAGTAGGCGTGGCAGGAGATGTGGTCGACCTGGTCGTAGGCCAGCTCCAGGACGGTGGTCTCCCACTCGCCGAACGTGGGCATGGCCGAGCTGGAACTCCCGCAGGCGACGAGTTCGAGCCCCGGTTCGGCCTGGCGCAGCGCCCTGGCCGTCTCGGCGGCCAGCCTGCCGTACTCGTGCGCCGTCTTGTGGCCGGTCTGCCACGGCCCGTCCAGCTCGTTGCCCAGGCACCACACCGCCACGCCGTGGGGTTCGGGCGAGCCGTTGGCGCGGCGCAGGTCCGACAGGCGCGTGCCGCCCTCGTGGTTCACGTACTCGTGGACGTCGAGCGCCTCGGTGATGCCCCTGGTGCCGAGGTTCACCGCGTACATGACCTCGACGCCCGCCTTGCGCGCCCACCTCACGAACTCGTCGACGCCGACCTCGTTGGTCTCGATGCTGTGCCACGCCAGGTCGCGGCGCACGGGGCGGTCCGCGACCGGGCCGATCCCGTCCTCCCACCGGTAGCCGGACACGAAGTTGCCGCCGGGGTAGCGGACCAGCGTGACGCCGAGTTCACGGGTCAGCGCCAGCACGTCACCCCGGAAGCCGTCCTCGTCGGCCGTCGGGTGGCCGGGTTCGTAGATGCCGGTGTAGACGCAGCGGCCCATGTGCTCGACGAACGACCCGAAGGTCCGGCGCCGCACGGGGGCGACCACGTGGTCGGGGTCGAGGACGAGTGACGCGGTGAGCACGGTTCTCCCGAGGTGGTAGCGGTTCGACGAGGGGGACGGACTACTTCAGGGCGCCCGCGCCCACGCCACCGCGCCAGAAGCGCTGGAGCAGGACGAAGGCGGTGATCAGCGGGACGATCGCGAACAGCGCCCCGGTGACGACGAGGGTGAACAGCACCCTGGTGCCCGCCTCCTGCTGGGCGGTGTTGAACCACGTCGTCAGACCGACGGTCAGCGGGTAGAGGTCGGTGTCGCTGAGCATCACCAGCGGCAGGAAGTAGTTGTTCCACGTCGCCACGAGCGTGAACAGGAAGACGGTGACGATCGCCGGGCGGATCATCGGCACCACGATCCGCCAGAAGATCCGCAGCTCCCCCGCCCGGTCGACGCGGGCGGCGTCGATCAGCTCGACCGGCACGCTCTCGGCCACGTAGACCCGGACGAGGTAGGTGCCGAACGGGCTGAGCAGCGACGGCAGGATGATCGCCCACACGGTGTTGACGATCTCCAGCCGCGACAGGATCAGGTACGTCGGCAGCACCAGCGCGGTGGCGGGCACCATGATCATGCCGAGCAGCGCGGTCTCGAAGAACCGCTTGCCCCAGAAGGAGAAGCGGGCCAGGCCGTAACCGGCGGCGGCGGCGAGTGCCGTCGCGCCGACCGCGCTCACCCCGGAGTACAGGGCGGTGTTGAGCAGCCAGCGGCCGTACACGCCGCCGTCCTCCCGGAAGAGCTGGACCACGTTGTCCACCAGGTTGAACTCCCGGCCGAACCACAGCGCCGGGGTGGACAGCAGGTCGGGCTGGCTCTTGGTCGCGGCGATCACGACCCACAGCAGCGGGACGAGGAAGTACAGCACCCCGGCGGCCATCAGGACGTGCGGCACGCGCGGGCTCGGCTCGCCGAACCGGCGGGACCTCGCGGCGGCGCGGCGCTCGGCGGACGTGCTCACGAGCCCGCCCCCCGCCTGCGGCTGACGAACACGAAGACGTAGGCGACGACGAACACGACGAAGCCGAGGGTGAAGGAGATCGTGGCGGAGTAGTTGAAGTTCGAGTAGGCGAACGCCTGGTTGTAGGCGTAGAGGTTGGGCGTGTACCCGGCGGAGATCGTCGGGGCGAAGCGGGCCATGACCTGCGGCTCGGTGAAGAACTGGAGGGTGCCGATGACGGTGAAGACCGCGGCCAGCGAGATGGCCCGCCCGATGGCCGGGACCTTGACGCGCAGGGCGACCTGCACGGGTGAGGCGCCGTCGACGACCGCTGCCTCGTACACCTCGCGCGGAACCCCCTGCAACGCCGAGTAGAGGACGATCGTGTTGTAGCCGGTCCACGCCCACGTGACGACGTTGCCCAGCGACAGCAGCAGGAGCGGCCCGCCGAAGAAGTCGACCTCACCGAGGCCGAGGGCGGTGGTCAGGCCGGTGAACGGCCCGAAGGTCCTGCTGTAGAGGAAACCCCACATGAGCGCGCCGACGACGGCGGGCACGGCGTAGGGCATGAAGGCGATCAGCCGGTAGAGCACCGCGAACCGGGTGGTGACGGCGTCGAGCGCGAGCGCGCCCGCCAGCGCGATGCCCAGCATGACGGGGATCTGCACGGCGCCGAACAGCAGCACCCGCAGGAAGCCGTCCAGCAGCAGCGGGTCGGTGAACGCCTTGACGTAGCCGTCCAGCCCGCTGAACCGCGACCCGAGCACGAGGCTCTTGGTGAACAGGCTGAGGTACAGCGCGAAACCCAGCGGCACGACCAGGAACGCGACGACCACGAGGAAGAACGGCAGGACGAACAGCATCCCGGCGACCGGGTGCGCGGTCGTGCGGCGGGAGGACCGGCGGGGGCCGCGGTCGACCCGACGGCGCGGCGGTGACCGGTCGGCGTCCGGCGCCGCGGTCGGCGGGGCACTGGTCACGGGGACCTCCAGGACGGGGCGGGCGGCTACTCGGTGACGGTGAAGCCCTGCTGCCGGGCGTACGCGACGACGTTCTTCTGCGTCTCCTCCAGCACGGTGCGCCACGGCCTGCTGCCCGACATCGCCTCGGCGCTGCGGTCGTTCAGCTCGCTGAACACGAAGTCCTGGAACGGGGTGTACTGGAACTCGCCGAGCTTCCCGGACACCGGCACGAAGATCTCGTTCACCTTCTGCCCGGCGAAGAACTCGTAGGCCTTGCCGGTGAACGCCGGGTCGGCGGCGACCTCCTTGACCAGCGGGTAGAGGAACGCCTTGTTCAGGCCGACGTCCCAGGCCGCCTCGGAGGAGCCGAACAGCTCCCTGGCGACGGTGGTCGCGGCCTTCTTGTTCCTGGCCTGCTTGGTCACCGCGAACGTCGAGCCGCCCCAGTCGCCCTGGTCGTCCGCGCCCTCGGTCCACTGCGGCATCGGCGCGACCGCCCACTTGCCCGCGGTGTTCTTGAGCGACCCGGCGACGTAGCCGGGGGTCCAGCCCGCGGCGGCCCACGTCCAGTACTTGCCGGAGTCCAGCGCCGCGGTGGCGTCGGCGGTGAAGAACGGGTCCTTGGCCATCAGCCCCCTGTCGACCAGGTCGCCGTGGAACTCGAACACCTTCCGGCACTCCCGGCTGGTCAGGTTGATCTTGACCTGGTCCCTGGCGGTGGCCGCGGAGTACCCGTAGGGCCTGCACCCCGCCTGCCACATGAGCCCGTTGATCCAGCCGCCGTCGCTGCCGAAGCTCGCGACGAAGGCGGTGGGGTCCACCGCCTTGATCCTCGCCGCGGCCTCGGCGTACCCGGCCCACGTGGTGGGCACCGGGATCTGGTGCCGCTCGAACAGGTCCCTGCGGTACATCAGCGCCATCGGCCCGCCGTCCACCGGGATCGCGTACACCTTGTCGCCGTCGGTGGCCTGGCTCCACGCCCACTCGGCGTAGAGGTCGCGGTCGTCGCCCGCGCCGAACTCCCCCATGTCCACGAGGGCGTCGAGGATGACGAACGTCGGGATCTCCTGGAACTCCACCATCGCCACGTCCGGAGCCCCGGTGCCCGCGGTGAACGCGGTCTTCAGCTTCGCGTACTGGTCCGGCCCCGTGCCGACGTTCGTCCAGTCGACCTGGACGTCGGTGTGCGAGGCGTTGAAGGCGTCGACCACGCCCTTGAACTCCGGGTACCACGCCCAGACCGACACGCGCACCGGCCCGCCGCCCGCGCCCGACTCGCCGCCGCAGGCCGCGACGGCCAGCAGGAGACCGACGGCCAGTGTCGACGCGGTCCTTCCCACCCTGCCGATACCGAGCATGGACAGCACCTTTCTGTCGCGGCCCGCCGTCGGAGCGCACGGCGACCACCCCACCGGACGGGTGGGGAACGGGAGGGTGGGCGGCGCGGATCCGCACCGCGGGGGGGTCTTGCGCCGCGTCCGGCGGGAGCCGGACCTCCCGACTGCCACCGCCGGAGCGACACCGGCTTTGCTGCGCTGCAATGGACTATGGCGCGCATTTTGCTGCGCTGCAAGACCTCACCGGAACGCAATCCGGGTGACTCGCGGGCCTGGATGGGTTCAGCCGTGGTGAGGCGGGTTGTCGCCGCCAGGGGCCCCGTGCACACTCCTTGCAGCGCTGTGGTGCGGATCGGCCCACTCGCACTCGTCCGAACGGAGGAGGCCATGCGCGATGCCACCCTGCGCGACGTCGCACTGCTCGCCGGTGTGTCGGCGCGGACGGTGTCGAACGTGGTCAACGGCTACGCGCCGGTCACCGACCGCACCCGGCGGAAGGTCGAGCGGGCGATCGTCGAACTCGACTACCGGCCCAACGTCCTGGCCCGCAACCTCGCCAACGGCCGGTCGGGGCAGATCGCGGTGGTCGTGCCCTACCTCGACACGCCCTACTTCGCCGAACTGCTCCAGGGCATCATCCCGAGGGCGCGGGAGCGCGGGTACAATGTCCTGATCGACCAGACCGACGGCGACGCGACCCACGAGCGCGACCTGATCCGCCGGGGCGCGCGCGGCTTCCCGTTCGACGGGATGATCCTCAGCCCGCTCGGCCTGGCGCAGGAGGACCTGTCCGACCACGACCCCGCGCTGCCGCTGGTGATCCTGGGCGAACGCGTCTCCGACGGCGTCTTCGACCACGTCGGCATCGACGACGTGGTGGCCTCGCACGAGGCCACCCGCCACCTGATCGACCTGGGCAGGCGCCGGATCGCCGCCATCGGCGACCAGCCCTACCCGACCGGCGAGGCGGCCCAGCTGCGCACCCTCGGCTTCCGCCGGGCGCACGAGGAGGCGGGCCTGCCGGTGGACGAGTCGCTGATCATCCGCACCCCGCGCTTCAACCGCGTCGACGGCGCCGACGCCATGCACCGGCTGCTCGACCGGGACGACCCGCCGGACGCCGCGTTCTGCTACAGCGACCTCGTCGCGCTGGGCGCACTGCACGCGGCCCTGGAGCGCGGTGTCCGCGTGCCGGAGGACATCGCGCTGATCGGCTACGACGACATCGAGGAGGGCCGGTACTCCAACCCCACCATCAGCACCGTCTCGCCCGACAAGCTCACCATCGCCGCGACCGCCGTCTCCCGCCTGCTCCAGCGCATCGGCAGCACCGAGGCGCTGCCGGGCGTCGAGGTCCGCGCGGGCCACCGCCTCATCGCCAGGCAGAGCACCGTCGGCCGCCGCTGAGGGCCGGTCAGAGGCACGGCGGCCGGTAGCCGTGCACCTCCAGGCCGCGGAACTCCAGCTCGTTGGGCGTCTTGCCGACGAAGACGAGCCCGCGCGCCTCCTCCAGCGCCGCGTCGAACGGGTACGCGGGCGCCCCGAGTTCCGGCAGCGTGGTCCACGCCTCCGGCGCGAAGCTGAAGAACCGCGTCACCGTCCGCCCGCCCGTGGCGGGCACGAGCGTGAGCCACTTGTCGCCGCCGCTCCAGTGCGACGCCGGGCGCAGCTGCACGTGCACGTCGTCGGTCGCGCTGTAGGTCAGCCAGAAGCCCGCCGACCCGGACAGGTCGACCTGGGCCTCGAACCGGTTGGCGAGCCAGAGGACGACGACGTGCCACTCGGCGTCGAGGAACGACACCCTGGCCGCGTAGTCGACCCCGTGGCCGCCGCGGACCGGGGTGAGCAGGCTGCCCGTCGCGGGCACGGTCGTGCCCTCCCCGCTGGCCAGCCACTGCTGGAACCGGTCGACGGACGGGGTCCGGCACTCGTGCCGGGAGACCTCTCTGCCCGCCGCGGCCGGACTCGCGGGCGCGGGCGCCACCGCGACGCACACGGCCAGAACAGCCACCGACATCCCCGCCGCGAACTTCCGCACCGGCACGCCCCTCACCACGTCACGACCGACCCCGCAGTGGTGCGGGGCCCGGCTTCCACCGGTGGATCATCGACCACGACCGCGCCGGAGCACCGGAACGCCCTCGGGATTCACTGGTTTGGACCAATCGGGGCGGGCGCCCGTCAGCCGGGCCCCACCACGACGTCGGGGAGCGGGCGTCCGGCGACCTCGACGGCCTCCTCGTGCGGCAGGCCCAGCATCCGGAGCACCATCTCGGCCATGTCGGTCGCCGCCGCGTCGCCGTCCAGCTCGGGCCGGGTGAACCGCAATTCGACCAGGGCCAGCATCGCCCCTCCCAGCGCGGCCAGGGCGATCACCGGGTCGACGCGCGCGAAGCGGCCCTCCGCGATGCCGTGCTCCAGGTCGCGCCGGGCGCGCGGGCCGAGGCCGGTGTCGGCGTGCAGGAGCCCGGTGGCACGGCGGCGCAGCACCTGCATCACCTGCGGGTGCGTGTCCGCCATGCGGGCCGCCAGCCGGAAGCCGCCCGACATCAGCTCGGCCGGGTCCTCCACCCCGCTCAGCCCCTCGTCGAAGGCGCGGCCGAACTCCTCCAGCGCCTCGGCCACGGCGACGTCGAACAGCTCGACCTTCGACGCGAAGTGGTTGTAGAAGGAGCCGAAGCCCACGTCGGCCCGCTCCGCGATGAGCTGGATGCTCGCCGCGGCCTCACCGCCCTCGGCCAGGATCTGCCTGGCAGCGCGGACGAGCGCCCGCCGGGTGGCGGCACGGCGGCGCTCGTTGCGGTTGCCGGACGGCGCGGGACTGGACACGACCCGATCCTATCAGCGGCACTGAGTACCATTCCAATTCTGATGACTTCATCAGTTCGTTGTGCGACCGCGGACCGCGAGCACCCCGTCGTCCGGTCCGGCGCGGTCGGTCGGGAGAATGCGGCGGGCACCGGGTCCGAGCCCCCGGTTCCACGACGACGGAGGTGGGGCGTGCCCGCGGAGCTGAGCCTCGGCGTTCTCGGTCGGGCGGCTGGCCTGTTCGCCGTCACCAACATCGACGACATCGTCGTCCTGGCGCTGTTCTTCGCCCAGGGCGCCGGACGGCGCGGCACGACGCGCTCCATCGCCCTCGGCCAGTACGCGGGTTTCGCGGGCATCCTGGTCGTGGCCGTCGCGGCGGCGGTGGGCGCCACCCTCCTGCCCGACAGCGCCGTCCCCTACCTGGGCCTGCTGCCGCTCGCGCTCGGCGTCAGGGCCGCGGTGCGGGCGTGGCGGGACCGCGGCGGCACCGACGAGGAGCGGTCCGCGCGGGACGGTGGCCCGACGGTGCTCGCCGTGGCCGCCGTCACCTTCGCCAACGGCGGCGACAACATCGGGGTCTACGTGCCCGTCTTCGCCACCGCGGGCGTCGGCGGCATGGCCGTCCACGTGGTCGTGTTCCTCGTCCTGGTCGCCTTGTGGGTCGCGGCGGGCAGGTACTTCGCCACGCGCCCCGCCGTCGCGGAGGCGCTGTCGCGGTGGGGGCACGTCCTGCTGCCCGTCGTCCTGATCGGCATCGGCCTGCTGATCCTCGTCGAGGGTGGCGCGTTCGGCCTGTGACGGGCCGGAACCGGGCGCCCACGTCGGCTCCGCTCGCGGGACGCGGGAAGGTCGGGGCGGGGATCGAGCCGCCCGCGGTCCCAGGCCGGTGCTCGTGGTCGTCCCTCGTGACCAGCCGCTCGAAGACGCTGCCGTTGGCGTCCAGCGCGAACACCCCGCCGCGGACGCTGATCGTGGTGCCGGGCCGGGCCGGGACCACCGCCCTCCGGATCGTGCGCGGCGGCGCGGCGAGCGTGCCCGCGGCGTCGCCGCCGCCCGCGGTCGCCACGTGCGGCACGGCCGTGGCCGCGGCGCCGGGCAGCGGCGCGGTGCCGGGCCGCGGCGAACGCGGCTCCCGCGGCGAGTCCCGTCGCCGTCGTGCCGGTTCTCCCGTGGTGTTCGGGACGGGACGGAGCCGGGGTCGCGACCCCGGCTCCGACTCACGTCACCTCTGGGTGATGTCCGACGGTTGGTAGAGGCAGTTCACGCCGTCGGCGCCCGAGCCGATCTTGGTCGGCTCGCTGCCCTTCGGCACCCCCTTGTACTTGTCGCACACGGAGGTGGTGCCGTAGACGGTGATCCGCGAGAACCGGGCGGTGTCGCCCCAGTTGGTGTTGATGCCCGCGAGCACCTTCGTGGACCGGGCGGTCACGCCGTCGAGCACCACGTGCCGCTGGTAGGAGTTGGTGCAGTTGCCGCACGCCCGGTAGAGCTTGCCGGAGCTGTGGACCTGGAAGTTCCGGATGGTGACGGTGCCCGCGCCGTTGTGCTGGAACACCTTGTCCGAACCGGACTTCGCGCCGCCGCCGTCCACCAGGTACCTGGCCGAGGAGCTGGGGCTCAGGAAGGTCGCGGCGTCCTCGCCCACGTCGTTCCACCACACGTTGCGGATCGTGCACGAGCCCTCGCAGTGGATGCCGTCACCGGCGGGCGTGTCGAGGAAGACGTTCTGGATGGTGCCGCCGTCGGCCACCACGAACATCGGGTCCTGGCTCTCGCCCTGCCCGCCGTCGCCGATGCCGTAGTGGCGCTTCATGCCGCCGTCGAAGAACGTGCCCGCGTCCTTGGTCGTCGTCTGGTGCACGCTGCCGGTGTCGGACGGCCACGCACCGCTGCCGTCACCCCCACCGGGCTGCTGGGGCGTCGTCGTGGTCGTCGTGGTCGTGGTCGGGTTCGTCCCGCCGCCCGCCGGGGTGAACGTCCACTGCTTGGTGGCGGCGCCGTCGCAGGAGTTCGTCTGCACGAGCGCGCCCGCGGCGGTGGAGTTGTCCTTGAGGTTCATGCACTTGCCGCCGTTGGTGTCGACCACGCGGTAGCCGCCGCCGCTCTCGGTCAACGACCAGGTCTGGCCCGCGGAGCCGGTGCAGGCCCGCTGCTCGATCACCTTGCCCGCCGACGTCGACGCGTCCCGGACGCCGACGCACAGGCCGCTGCCGACCGAGGTGATCCGGAACCCTCCGCCGACCGCCGCCAGCGTCCACCGCTGCCCGCCGCACGCCGCCTGCTGGAGCTGCGCGCCCTCGGCCGCGCTCGGCGCCTCCAGGCAGAGCCCGCTGCCCGCGTTGGTCACCGCGTAGGTCCCCGCGCCGACCGCGGCGCTCGCGGGCGAGGCCATCGGCCAGGTGGCGACGGTGGCGGCCAGCGCCGCCGTGACGGCAGCCGCCGCGAGACCCGCGCGCCAGCGCGCACCACGCCGCCGTGGAACACGCGTGGATGGTGGTCGATCCGATGTGCTCATGGGAACTCCGCTTCCGACTGTTCTGGAACTCGTTGCGCGCCAACGCGGAAAACGCTTTCCATGCGGATGCTAGATGCAGCCGGATCGGCAGGTCAACGGCCGTTTCCGCAGGCACGGGCCGGTCCGACGTCGAAATTCCCGTCGAATGCGATCGAACGCCGTGGTCGGCCAAGTCGGAATCGATCACCGAGTTGTCCGGCAGGCGGCGGAGGTGGTCGCACTCGTGAACGGATCCGGGCCGAACCGGCCGGGAGCGCTAGACCTCGCCGTCGCCCTCGGGGGCGGCCAGGTCGCGCAGGTCGTCGACGAACCTGCGCATCAGCCGCTCCAGCTCCAGCAGGTCGCGGTCGCTCCACTGGGCGAACACCGGGCCCGCGAGCCGGTGCCGGGCGGCGTCGAGCGCGTCGGTGACGCGGCGCCCCTCGGGGGTGATCAGCGCTTCCCTGACCCGCTTGTCGGCCGCGCTCGGACGGCGCTCGACCAGACCCAGTTCGGCCAGCTTGGCGACCTGCCTGCTGACCGTGGTGTGGTCGCGACCGGCCCGGTCGGCGAGTTCGACCACGCCGATCGGCTGGAACCGCTCGATCCCCACGAGCAGCGGGAACAGGGCGCGGTCGAGCGTGACGCCCGCCTCCCGCAGGAGGACGTCGTCGCGGCGCGGCAGGTTCATCAGCGCCACCAGGTCCACGACGGACCCGTGGAGGTGCCGCTGCGCCACCAGTCGACGCCTCGTGGTCATCCCCGCCGCACCTGCCTTCCACGCCGCCCCGGACGGGCGGGCACATGGTAGCGCGAGCCCGCCGACGCCCGTATACCTGTGCATCACGCACAGGTATACGACAGGGAATCATCAGTCAGAGAAAGAATACTGAGATTGACGACCGGGACAGTCGACCCATAACGTGTGCATCATGCACACAATTTACCCACCGGTGGAGCACCGAACCACCGCGGAGCCCGACGTGGTCATCTGCGGCTCCGGCGCGGCGGGGTTGACCCTCGCCGTCGACCTCGCCCGCAGGGGCGTCGGGTTCCTCCTGGTCGACAGGGCTCCGCACCCGTTCACGGGCTCGCGCGGCAAGGGCATCCAGCCGCGGAGCCAGGAGGTGTTCGAGGACCTCGGGCTGATCGACCGGATCGTCGCGTCCGGGGGCGAGTACCCCGCCCAGCGCCACCACGCCGACGGCGGCTGGGTGGACCGGTCCGACTTCGGCGGGCTGGAACCGACGGCGGCGGAGCCGTACCAGCTCCCGCTGATGGTCCCGCAGTTCCTCACCGAGCGGCGGATGCGGGATCGGCTGGCCGAACTCGGCCACGTCCCGCTGCACGGCCACGAACTCGTCGGCTTCGAGCAGGACGCCGACGGCGTGACCGCGCGGATCACGACCCCCGACGGCGAGCGGACCGTGCGGACCCGGTACCTGGTCGGCGCCGACGGCGGGTCGAGCTTCGTGCGCAAGGCCCTCGGCATCGGCTTCCCCGGCAAGACCCTCGGCGTGCGGGCGCTCGTGGCGGACGTCCTGGTCGACGGCGTGTCGGCCGACGCCTGGCACACGTGGGGGCACGGGACCCCGGACCACGTGTCGCTGTGCCCGCTGCGCGGCACCGACCTGTTCCAGTACCAGAGCCCGATCCCCTTCGACGCCGAGGTCGACCTGTCCGCGGAGGGGCTCACCGCGCTGCTGCGCGCACGCACCGGGCGGGACGACCTCGTGGTCAGGGCCGTGGACTGGGCGTCCGCGTTCGCGATGAACGCGCGGCTGGCGGACAGCTACCGGGTCGGGCGGGTGGTGCTGGCAGGGGACGCCGCCCACTGCCACCCGCCGACCGGCGGGCAGGGCCTCAACACGGGTGTCCAGGACGCCTACAACCTCGGCTGGAAGCTCGCCGCCGTGCTCGACGGCGCCCCGGACCCGCTGCTGGACACCTACGAGGAGGAGCGCAGGCCCGTCGCCGAAGCGGTGCTCGGCCTGTCCGTGCGGCTGCTCGACGCGGCCAGGGACGGCGAGGTGCGCCGGGGCCGCGAGGTGGCCCAGCTCGACCTGGGCTACCCGACCACCTCCCTGGCCGTGCCCGGCCCGGAGCGCGACCGGGGCGTCCGACCGGGCGACCGCGCCCCCGACGCGCCCCTGACCGGGGCGGGAGGGCTCGCCACCCGGCTGTTCACCCTGTTCCGCGGACCGCACTGGACCCTCGTCGGCCACGACGTGGACGCCGCGTCGGCACCGGCTCCGCGCGCGGGCCTGCACGTCCACACGACGGGCCACCGCGGTGACGTCGTGGACACCGGAGGGCACCTGCGCACGGCGTACGGCCTCGTGGCCGGGCAGTGGGTCCTGGTCCGCCCGGACGGCTACGTGGCCGCGGTGGTCGACACCGCCGGGCTGGGTGCCGTCGAGACCTTCCTGGACGGCGTGGGGGTCCGCGCGCCGCGGTGACCGCGTCCGGGCTCAGCCGCGGGACACGGCCGCGACGTGCGCCGCCCAGCGCGCGAGCACCCGCGCCCCCTCGGCCGCCACCGAGTCGATCTCGTCGGGGGTGATGGTGGTGCCCGGTGGCAGGTGGGGCGCGGCCCCGCTGAGCACGTCGGCGTCGAACTCGACGTGGAACTGGAGGCCGTAGGAGTCGCCGAACCGGAACGCCTGGTGCTGGTACCGCTCGGACGCCGCCAGCCGCACACCGCGCTCCGGCAGGTCGAAGGTGTCGTGGTGCCAGTGCACGACGGGCAGCCGCGGCCCGGAGGGACCGAGGACCGGGTCAGCGAGCCCGGCGGGCGTGAGCGTGACGCCGCCAGCCCCGACCTCGAACTCCGGGCCGCGCCGCACCCGTGCCCCAGCGCCGCGGCGAGGAGCTGCGAGCCGAGGCAGACGCCGAGGACCGGTCGGCCGAGGCGGACGCACTCCGCGATGAGGTCCCGTTCGGCCGCCAGGTGCGGGTGGGCCTCGTCGTCCAGCGCCCCCATCGCCCCGCCCAGGACGACGAGCACGTCCACCGGTTCCGCGTCCGGCAGCGCCTCCTCCCGGTCGACGCGCACCACCCGCACGTCCGCCCCGACGGCGGACAGCGCGGGGGCGATCAGCCCTGGTCCTTCGAACGGGACGTGCTGCACCACCACCGCGCGCACACGGCCTCCTCTGCGGGCTCGGTCCGGGTTCCTCGTGCCCGGTCTCACCAGCGTGCCACAATTCAGGTAGGAGTCCTACCTACTTTTCGACGAGGAGGTTCACCGGGTGCGCACCGGGGCGCGAGGGCTAGCCCGCGGCCGGTTCGTGCTCGGGGCAGTCGGTCCGCAGGTCCGTGAGCGGCAGCGGCATCGCGAGCAGGTCGCAGTGGTGCGGCGCCACCGGGTCGACGTGGGCGTCCGGGTTGAAGAAGCGGCACGTGGTGCACATCCGCGCCACGCTCACCACGCCCCGGCGGTGCAGGTCCGCGATGACGTGGAGCAGCGAGTCCAACGTGGTCGCCCGGTCCACCACGGACAGCCGCGCGAACGCCGCCAGCAGCGGTTCGTCCCACGTGGACAGTTCCGCGGCGACCTCCTCGCCGCGGCCGGTCAGGGCGAGCAGGCGCCGACGGCCGTCGGCGCCCGGCGACCGCGTCAGCAACCCCTTGCGCTCCAACGCCCCGATCGCGTCGGACATGGTCGGCGTCGTCACGTCGAACTCGGCGGCCAGGGCGTTGACCTCCCGACGGCCCACCGGCCGGTGCACCAGCGCGAGCACGGCCCGCTGCTGCAACGGCGACAGGCCCTGCGCGCGGGCGGTCCGCTGGGCCAGCGAGCGCAGGCCTTGGCCGAGCCGTTCGACAGCGCTCGCCAGCCGCGCGTCCAGGTCGCCCGCGCCGCCGGCCCCGTTCCCCGTCATCCGAACCGCCTCGAAGGTAGGACTCCTCACCAGTAGCTGATGGTACGCACCGCCGACGCGGTCGCGGATCGTTCCCGCACACCGCGGCGCACGGCACGGGACACCCCGTTCGTGGTCGCGGGATTCGTTGTGCGCCAGGGAAGAACGCCCGGCGGGTGAACTCTGTGACCTACCGCACGAGGCCTTGCTTCCTCCCCGTCGCGCAATACAGTTGGCACTGCCAAACAAACGAGAGGACAGGTTCCATGCCCCGTTTCAGCACCGTCGACCCCGCCACCGCCGACCCCAGGGCCCGCGCGCTGCTCGGCAAGGTCGAACGCGCCCTCGGCGTGACGCCGAACATGATGCGCGCGATGGCCAACTCCCCCGCGGTCCTCGACGCGTACCTCTCGTTCAGCGGCGCGCTGTCGAAGGGACGGCTCCCCGCCGCCGTGCAGGAGCAGATCGCCCTCGTCGCCGCCACCGAGAACGAGTGCGGCTACTGCCTGGCGGCCCACACCGTCCTGGGCGCCAGGGCCGGGCTCAGCGAGACCGACCTCGTGTCGGGGCGGCACGCCCGCGCCTCCGACCCGAAGGTCGAGGCCGCGCTGCGGTTCGCCCGCGCCGTCATCACCACCAAGGGCTTCGTCAGCGACGACGACCTCGCCGAGGTCCGCGGCGCGGGCTACGACGACGGCGAGATCGGCGAGATCGTCGCCGCGGTCGCCCTCAACACCTTCACCAACTACTTCAACTCCGTCGGCGAGACCCAGCTCGACTTCCCGGCCGTCGACCTCGCGGTCGGCTGACCCCGAACCCCGATCCGCCGTCCTCCGCGCGGGCGGCTCGTCCGCGCGGAGGACGGCACGAGAGAGGAAGACCATGGCGCGATCCAGCACATCCGGTTCGACCCGCCGCCGAGCCGCGCTCACCGCGGTGGCCGTCTGCCTGGCCGCGGCGGTCGTGCCCGCCGTCGGCTCGGCGGCGGGCGGCGACCACGACCACGGGGCGGACCACCACGGCGGTGGGATCCCCTCGGCGGGCGGCGACGTCCACCCCGCCGCCTTCGACCTGGTGAGGACTACCGTGCGCCGCCAGGGCGACCGGCTGGTCTTCACCGAACAGGTCCGGGGCGCGGCGGGCTCGGTGAAGCCGAGGCCCACCGGGGCGTTCGCGGGCAGCTCGGTGCTCAGCTACGTGTGGCCCGTGTCGCTCAACCCGTCCACGATCGGCTTCACCAGGGACAGCGGCGTCCTCGCGCTGGCGGCGACCAGCCACCCGGACTTCGACGACACCCCGCTCTACGACGAGAACCACAACGGGGTGAAGAACGACGACGGGCACCTGTGGCACTCCCACTGGGTGGTGCTCGTGCCCGACACCACGCGTCCCGACGGGGCGCTCAAGGTGCGGGACGTCCTGCCCGGCGAGAAGCCGGACCTCCCGAGGACCTGGCCGGGGGTCCCGCTCTACCTCGACAGCCCGCCCTACCCCACGCGGTTCGCCGGGCGCACCGTCCGGATCGAGGTGCCCGCGCGCGACCTCGGGTTCCCGTCGACCTTCTCCTACGACGGGGTGACCGCGGCCCTCAGGGTCAACGGCGACCTGCACGACCCGCTGCTGCGGGTCGAGAACGTCTTCGACGTGGCCTCGGGGACCCTGTCCCTGCCCGGCACCGCGGGGCGCTGACCGGGATCAGGGTTCGAGCGGCTGGTGGTCGGGGCAGGTCACGCGCAGCTCCGCGTCGCCGAAGGGCGCGTCCACGAAGTGGCAGTGGTGGGGGCGGGCGGTGTCCTCCGGGTGGGCGTCCGGTCCGAAGAACCGGCACGTCAGGCACATGCGGGACACCGGGATCGCCTGGCGGTCCTGCAACGCCTTCATGACGGCGGCGGTGCCGCGGAGCATCGCGGCGAGGTCGGACTCCGACAGCACGGAGATCGCCTCGCTCATCGTCCGCGACACGGCGGCCAGCCTGCGGGCCTCCGCCTCCCCCTCGGCCGTCAGCCGCACGACGACCGCCCTCGCGTCCGCCGGGTCGCGGGCGCCGTCCAGGAGCTTCTTGGCCCTCAGCACCTTCACCGCGTCGGACACGGTGGGCGGGGTGGACGCGAGGGCCCCGACGATGTCGCCCTGGCGACGCGGACGGGCTTCCCCGTCCAGGAAGGTGATGATGTCGGCCTGCAACGGGGAGAGGTTGTGCGGACCGCTGTTGCGCCAGGCGTCGATCCGCACGGCCTGGCCGAGGCGCGCGAGCCCGGTCAGGAGTTGGTGCGTCGGCGGCAGACCCGGCACCTCCGGCATGGAGCCCCTCCCCGCGCGAATCCGTACCGCCCCATCCTACAAGCACCCCCCGACGACTCCGTTGTGGACGCGGAGGCGCGGTCGCGCGCCCACCGGACCGCTGACGTCCGTGCGCGTGCGCGCGGGGACCGTCCACAAGGGAGGGATGGTGGGGGCGAAGGCCGTCGCGAGCGCCGACCGGGACGTCGCGCACGCCCGTCGTCGGGCCGCGATCCGCGCCGGGATTCCGGGTGGACCGGTGGACCCGCGCCCGAGCCGGCTCCGACCGGGCGGACCGCCTCGGTCGGGGTGGCCCGCCCGCGGAGAAGAGGCCACGCGCATCCGAACGGGTGAAACATGCCCTCGCACGGAGTAGAACCGGTACCTACCGGGGTACCACGAGGAGAAGGAAGGGCGGTTGAGCAGACAGCCGTCGGAAGACCGCACGTGGTACCGAACCACGGGTCGTGACGACAGGATGTCCTGATGGAGCACTGGCTCGACGTCCGCGAATCGACCACCTCCGGTGCCGTGGTGGTCACCGTGACCGGCGAGGTCGACACGGCCACCGCCCCCCTCCTCGCCGACCGCGTCGCCCGCGTCCGCGACGCCCGCGCCGTGATCGTCGACCTCAGCGGGGTGAGGCTGCTGGCCGCCGCGGGGGTGACCGTCCTGGTGACCGCCCACCGGGCGTGCGGCGGGCGCGGCACCCCGATGTGGGTGGTGGCTCCGAACCGGAGCGCGCGGCGGGCCCTGGAGGCCTGCGACCTCGTCTCCGTGCTGCACGTCGTCGCCGAATCGCCCGCGACGACGGCCGCGAAGCTGACCGACGCGCTGGAGACCCGCGCGAGCGTGGACGCCGCGGTCGGGGTGCTGATCGCGCGGGACGGCCTCGACGAGTCCGGTGCCCGCGCGGCGCTGGTCGACCAGGCGCGCCGCGCCAAGGTCAGCGTGCGCCGCCACGCCGCGGCGATCGTGTCCAGGGTGTCCGGCCGGACGCCGGGCGGGGCGCGGGACCCCGCGCGCCGGGAGGCGTCGAGCCTCTACGTCGACCTGGTGTCGGCGGCGTGGGAGTCCGAGTCGCCGGAGCACAGGGCGCACATCGTCGACCTCGCGAGCGCGTTGCACCGCCTGGGCCACCGGGTCGTGCTCCACGTCCGCCGGACGTCCCCGGACGGTCCGGACTCCGAAACCGCACTGGCCGGGTTCGAGGTCGTCCGCGTGCCCGCCGGACCCGCGACCCCCCTGTCCAGGGCGGACCTGCTCCCCCACCTCGACGAGTTCGCGTCCGCGCTCGACCACGAGTGGACCGGACGCGCGCCCGACGTCGCGCACCTGCACTCCTGGCCGTCCGGACTGGGACTGGCCACGAGGGGGACCACCGTCCCGCTCGTGCAGTCGTTCCACGGGCTGGAGCCCTCCACCGGGTCGAGCAAGGTCGTGGAACTGGAGAGGCTGACCGCGCTCGCCGCGGACCGCGTCATCGCGGCGAGCAGCGACGAGGTGCTCCGACTGACGCGGATCGGGGTGCCGAGGGCGAGGACGTCCTTCGTGCCCCGGGGCGTGGACACCGACCTGTTCACCCCGGACGGTCCCGTCGCACCGCGCGGCACCCGACCCCTCGTGCTCGCGCTCGGGGACGTGGCGCCGCACAGCGGTGTCGACACCGCGATCGAGGCGATGGCCGCCGTCCCCGACGCCGAACTGCTGGTCGTGGGGCCGATCCGGTCCGCGGTCCCCCGCGAGGACCCCGAGGTGGCCAGGCTCGTCCGGCTGGCCCGCGGTCACGACGTCGCCCGCAGGCTGAAGTTCACCGGCCACGTGGCCCGCCGGAACCTGCCCGCGCTGCTGCGCTCCGCGGACGTCGTCGTCCGCGTGCCCTCGCACGACCCGTCCGGCACCGGTGCGGCGCAGGCCATGGCGTGCGGGGTCCCGGTGGTGACCACCGCCGTGGGCGCCCTCGCCGACCTCGGCCTCGACGACCTGACCGGCCTGCTGGTGCAGCCGGACGACCCCGCCGCGCTCGGCCAGGCGCTGCGCGAACTCCTCGCCGATCCCTTCCGGCGGCAGATCTGCGCGATCACGAGCGCCGACCGCGCCCGCACCCGCTACTCGTGGGACCGGGTGGCGGCGGAGGTCGAGACCGCCTACCGGAAGGTCGCCAGGACCGCGCACGCCGACACCACGGCCAAGCGGACCTGAGCGCGTGCCCGTGCCAGGACGGGCGTGCGCGGGCCGGCGCGCGGCGACCGGGAGGAAGGACGAGGATGATCGCCGTCGACACCGAGGACCCGTGACGACCGCTCGCCCCCGACCGACCCCGCACCGCGCCGGTGCCCGCGGAGGTCGTGGCGGCTGACGACCGCGGTCCGGTGTGGACGGACCGGGGCGGTCGTGGACGGCCGCCGGGTGCTCGACGGGAGGACGGCACCGCCGTCGTCGGAGGAGGTGCGGTGATGCCGCAGTGGCTGGAGGCCGGGCTGTGGGGCCTGGTCGGTGGTGGCGCGCTGCTGCTCGGCGCCGCCGTGGCGTGGCGGGTCCCGGTGTCGAGGGGCGTCGTGGCCGCGATCATGGCGTTCGGCGCGGGCGTGCTCATCTCGGCACTGGCGTTCGACCTGGTCGACGAGGCGGAGCGGTCGGGTGGCCTAGTGCCCGCGGTCGTGGGTTTCCTGGGCGGTGCCGGTGCGTACGTCCTGGCCAACGTCGTGCTCGCCCGCCGGGGCGCCCGGCACCGCAAGCGCTCCGGCGACCAGCAGTCGTCGGAGGCGGACGTGCGGGGCAGCGGTGCGGCCATCGCGATCGGAGCGCTGCTGGACGGCGTGCCGGAGTCCGTGGTCCTGGGCCTGTCCCTGCTGGGCGGCAACGGGATCGGCGTCTCGGTGCTGGTCGCGGTGTTCATCTCGAACGTCCCCGAGGGGCTGTCCAGCGTCGCGGGCATGAAGCGCGCGGGCCGCGGCGCGCGCTACGTGTTCGGCGTCTGGGGCGGTATCGCCCTCGCCAGCGGACTGGCGGCCCTGCTCGGGAACCTGCTGCTGCGCGACGCCCCGCCCGCGACCGTCGCGGTCATCACCGCCGTCGCCGCCGGAGCGATCCTCACCATGGTCGCCGACACCATGATCCCCGAGGCCTTCGAGCGCAGCGGCGTCTACACGGGCCTCATCGCCGCGATCGGGTTCCTCACCGCGTTCACCGTCGGGCACCTCGGCGGCTGAGGGAACCCGATCACGGCTCAAGGCGGACGCGAGGACCACCCGGACCCGACCACACCGCCAACAGCACCGTCACGTCACCACGCGGCTCACCACCGTCGTGGTCCAGCACGGCGCGCAGCAGCAGGCGGGCCGCCTCCGGCGGTGGCTCGACCTCGGTGCGCAACCGCCCCAGCAGGTCAGCGAGGCGGTCCGCCCCGACGCCCCCGCCCACCACACCGCCGGTGTGCAGCAGCAGCCAGTCACCCGGCTCGACGACCGCTTCGGCGGCCTCACCCCCGAAGCCCGCGCCGCGCCTCCCCGCGTCCAGGGCGGTCACCCCACCGTCCCGCACCACCAGGAGCCGCGCGGTGCCCGCCGTGAGGAAGCGCGTCCGCCCGGTGCGCAGGTCGAGTTCGGCGAGCGCACCGCCTGCGTGCCGACCCGACCCGAACGCCGTGGTCAGCTCCTGCTCGACGGCGTGCGCCTGCCCGGTCAGCGGCAGTCCCCCGCGCCGGGCCGTGCGGTAGGCGGCGAGCGCGGCGGCCGTGACGAGCGCCGGGTCCGGGGTCCCGCTGCCGGCGTCGAAGATCGCCAGGTGGGCCGTCGTCTCCGACAGGGCGTAGTCGAACGCGCCGGTGCCGGGCTCGCCCGAGCCCGCCACCGCGACGGTGTCGGTGCCCGCGGTCAACGGCGGGCGCACGTCCCGCAGCAGTTCGACCGCGGGGGTGCTCGACCGCCGCCGGGGCAGGTCCAGCCCGTCGCCGTACTTGCCCGTGGTGACGACCAGGTGCCCGAGCAGGCGGCACAGCCACCGGCACTGCTCGCGCAGGTTCGGGTCGCGCGCCTCGGCCGGGTCGGCGAAGGTCACCTCGACGACACCGAGGCGGTCGGTCCCGTCCAGCAGCACCGACCACAGCCGGGGCACCCCGTCGCGGGTCTCGACCACCTCGTCCACCGCTCGGAACGCCCGGCCCGCGGTGGTGCCGTCGACGGCCAGGGCGTCCCGCCCCTCCTCGGAGAGCACGGGGACCAGCAGGCGCTGCGCGTGGTCGACGAGGTAGACCTCCAGCCGCACGCCCAGTTCCCGGCCCGCGGCCAGCGCCACGGCGGGCAGGCGCTCCGGCGGGGCGCGGTGCGCGCCGTCGAGCAGGTCCACCAGCGCGGCCAGCGGCCCGGTGGCGGGTTTCGCCTGGCGGACCGCCCTGCTGTAGGGCACCCGGCGCAGCCAGTCCAGCTCGTCGAGCCGTTCGTTGATCGCGTGCGCGAGCACGTCGCGCTGGAAGGCGGGCAGCGGAAGCAGGCCGTACAGGTAGGCCTCGACCTCCACCGGGCCCGCGTCCCCGCCGAGGGCGAAGTACCGCAGCCACAGCTCGTCCGTGCTCAGGCCGGTCCGCTCGGCGCACGTCGCCAGCAGACGCCGCTGGTCACCCTCATCGGTCGACAACGTCGACTCCCCGGTCGTGGTGGTCGTCCCACGTCGACCGCACCACCGCGCGCGCGACGTCCCGCAGCGGCGCGCGGTCGCGGTGGGACAGGGACACCAGCTGCGCGAACGCGGTGTCCGGGTCGACGTGCCCGCGTTCGGCCAGGACGCCCTTGGCGGTGGCGACCGCGTCGCGGTCGCGCAGCGCGGCGGTCAGGCGGTCGCCGAACCACCGGGCGTCGTCGCGGGAGCTGACCTCGGCCAGCAGCACGGCGGCCTGCTCGGCGAACAGCCCGACCAGGTGCTCCTCCCGCTCGCCGAACGCGCCCGGCTCGACGGCGTAGACCTTGACGGCTCCCAGGCAGCGCCCCGCCGTCAGGAGCGGGACGCTCAGAGAGGCCCGCACCCCCAGGTGCGCCGCCCGCTCGCACCACCGCCGCCACCGCGGCTCGGTGGCGATGTCGTCGACCCGGCACACCACGCGGTCCAGCGCCGCGACCAGGCACGGCCCCTCGTCCAGGTCGTACTGGAGCTGGTCGGCCTCCCACACCAGCGGATCGGAGGCCGCGGCGGTGAGCCTGCGCCCCGAGTCGTCCACCAGGCTGACCCCGGCGCCCACCGAGTCGGGGACGATCCCGGCGGCCAGGGCGACGACGAGTTCCACCGCCGTGTCCACGGTCTGCCTCGTCATCAGGTGGCCGGACACCCTCGCGACCAGCACGGCAGGCTCGTCCGCCTGCGGCGACTCCCGTTCCACGACCACGTCCTCACCACGTCGACAGGACCTCGATGCGTGATCTACCCGTTTCTCGGGCCTTCACACCACCTCCCCGGACGACGTGAGCGAAATCCCAGGTCGCGGGAGTACGAACCTCCCGTGCGACCGTCGGCCGAACGGGACACCGGGGCAGCCCTCGACGTCGCCGCGCCACCTCCCCCACGACGGGGGGACCCTGGTGGACGCGGGTGCCGGGGCGTGACCGGCGGCGGCCCGGCCGACCCGTTCGCGGGCCTGCGCCCACCGCTGGGAACACCCGCGGCGGCGTGAGCAGGCGGGTTAGCGGGCGGGCACGGGCTGTGCCATCCTGGCCCGGACGTGGTGGCGGGCGAGGGCCCCACGGTCGGGCCCCGTGCGCGGGAAGGGTGGGCGTTGCCGACAGTCTCGATCATCACCGCCGCGTACGCACCGAAGGCGGACTTCCTTCGGGCCACCGCGGACAGCGTCTCGGCACAGGTCCTGCCCGCGGGCTGGGACGTCGAGTGGGTCGTCCAGGAGGACGGGGCCGACCCGTCGCTCGCGGGCTTCTTCGAGGGTGTTCCCGAGGCCCGGTACGGCGCCAACGGCGTGCGGCTCGGGATCAGCGCCACCCGGAACCTGGCGCTGTCACGCGCTTCCGGCGAACTGGTGCAGGTCCTCGACCACGACGACGTCCTGCTCCCCGGCGCCGTGGCGACGCTGCTGACCGCGTTCGAGCACCACGACGTCCACTGGGCCGTCGGCGCGGCGGACGACCTGCTCCCCGACGGCACGCGCAAGGCGTGGGACTCGGCGCTGCCCTTCGGGCTGGTCGAGGCGGGCGCGGTGAACGCGTGGGCCGAGGCCCACGGCGGCAACTGGCCCGTGCACTGCGCCGGGCTGCTCATGCGGACGGATTCCCTGCGGGCCGTGGGGGGCTGGGCGTCGAGCCCGGCGGACGACGACCTCATCGCCTTCGCCGCGCTGTCCGAACTGGGCGCGGGCTGGAACGAGGAGAGGGTCACCTGGCTGTACCGGCAGCACGCCGGGCAGACGACCCGGTCGGACGCCCTCGCCGCCCTGCGCGACGTGGGACGGCTCATGGCGCTGCAACGCGTCGCGGCCCTGCGCACCGCGGGCCTGACGCTCGCCCCGCCCGGTCCCGCGGCGCGGAGCGCGGACGTGCGGCTGCTGGCCAACAGCAAACCACCGGCGAGCCTGGGCTAGTCCACAGTGGACTGACGTGTCCGCGATCACGGTGGTGGCCGCGTGGAACACTGCGGTCATGCGGATCACGTTCATCCTCCCGGTCTTCTCCAGGCTGCCGAGCGGCGGCTTCCGGGTGGTCTACGAGTACGCGAACCGGCTCACCGCGCGCGGCCACCGGGTGACCGTGGTGCACGAGCAGTGGTACGAGGGCTGGCACCGTCCGCTGAAGCACCTGCGCGAGATCGCGCGGGACCGGTGGCACGACCGGCGGCCGGGTGGGCTCGCCGACTGGCTGCGCTGGATGCCGATCGACCCCGCCGTGCGGATGACCATGGTCACGAAGCTCGACGCCCGCGAACTGCCCGAGGGCGACGTCGTCGTGGCGACGTACTGGACGACCGCGCGCCTGCTCCCGCTGCTCGCCCCGGAGCAGGGCAGGCCGCTGCACCTCGTCCAGGGGTACGAGGTCTGGGGCGTCGACGACCCCACCGAGGTGGACGCCGTCCTGCGCTCCGACGTGCCGAAGGTCGCCGTGTCGGGCTACCTCGCGTGCCTGCTGGAGGACCTGGGGGTGCCGCGCGGGAGGGTGTCGGTCGTCCGCAACGGACTGGACCACTCGGTGTACCGGCCGCCGACGCCCGACGGGCCGCGCGGCACGAGCGTGAGCGTGCTGGCGGGTTCGGGGCCGCAGAAGGGGACGGCCACCGTCGTCGCCGCCCTCGAACGGGTGCGCGAGCAGCTCCCGGACCTCCGGGTGAACGCGTTCGGAGCCGAGAAGCGGCCCTCGGTGCTGCCCGGCTGGATGGGCTACTCCCGTGCGCGCAACGGCCGGGAGCAGGCGAGTCGGGCGTACCGGGCCAGCGCGGTCCACCTGTGCGGGTCCGTGCAGGAGGGGTGGGGGTTCCCGGTCGCCGAGGCGATGGCCTGCGGCACGGCGGTGGTGACCACGCGCAACGGTGGCGTGGAGGACTTCTGCGCGGACGGGCGGAACTCGCTGCTCGTGGACGTCGGCGACGCCGACGGCATGGCGGGGGCCGTGCTGCGGCTCCTGCGCGACGGGGAGTCGCGCCGTCGACTGGTCGAATCGGGTCTGCGCACCGCGGCGTCGATGGACTGGGAGGAGTCGGCGGACTCGTTCCTCGCGGCGCTGCGGCCCTGATCCGGCGGGACGTCACCCCGGCGCGACGGTCAGGTGCGCCTTCTCGCCCTGCGGGCCGATCAGGATGAGGAGTTCGGCCGACCGCTCGTCGGCGCTGCCGATCCAGTGGGGGACGCGCGCGTCGAACTCCGCCGCCTCGCCCGCCCGCAGCAGGAAGTCCCGTTCGCCCAGCAGGAACCGGACGCTCCCGTTCATCACGTAGAACCACTCGTAGCCCCCGTGGGTGCGCGGCGCGGGCTCGCCCCAGCGCGACGCGGGCGGGTACACGACCTTGAACGCCTGGATGCCGCCCGCGCGCCGGGTCAGGGGGACGAAGACCATGCCGTCCCGCGTCACCGGGGTCAGGTGGACGCGCGGGTCGCCCGTGCGGGTCGAGCCGACGAGGTCGTCGAGCGGGACGCCGTGCACCCGTGCGAGCGGCAGCAGCTGCACCAGCGTCGGGTGCAGCTTCCCGGTCTCCAGGCGGGACAGGGTGCCCGCCGTCAGCCCGGTCTGCTCGGCCAGCTCCGCCAGGGTCGAGCCGCGGGCCCGGCGCAGCGCGCGCAACCGGGGCCCGAAGGCCGCCACCACGGAGTCCTCGAAGTCGTCCACCCTCACCATTTTGCCGATCCGCAACAGAAGTTGCCAGCTCGAATTCCGACGGCGCAGGCTCGTCGCGGAGGTGAGACCTGATGGTCAGGTACACGACGTTCCGCTTGACGCTCGTCGGCGCGGTCGCCGTGCTGCTGTGCACGCTCGGCTGCACCGCGGCGGGGCAGTCCCCCGGTGCGGGCGACCCGACGTCGAGCGCACCGGCGTTCGACGCGGCGACCCGCGGGGACGAGGAGTTCAACCGGCTGTTCACGCACCGGTTCGCCGAGGTCGACGGGGTGCGCCTGCACTACGTCGCGGGCGGCACCGGTGACCCGCTCGTCCTGCTGCACGGCTGGCCGCAGACCTGGTACGCGTGGCGCGGCGTCATGCCCGCCCTGGCGGAGAGGTACACGGTCTACGCGCTGGACCTGCCCGGCCTCGGCGACAGCACCGGATCGCCCACCGGCTACGACAAGGCCACCCTGGCCCGCTACGTCCACGGGCTGCTCGCGGACGAACTCGGCCTGCGCGACGTCCGGCTCGTGGGGCACGACCTGGGCGCGGGCGTCGGGGCGCGGTACGCCTCGCAGTACCCCGACGAGGTGGTCAGGTACGCCCACCTCGACTACCCCCTGCCCGGACCGGCGCTCAGCGCTGCGACCTACCGGACGTTCAGCTGGCACATGGCGTTCCACGACCAGGAGGGGATCCCGGAGATGCTGGTCGACGACGACGTGCGCGAGTACCTGGCGTCGTTCTACCCGCTGGTCGCCCACGGGGGCGTGAGCTTCGGCGGCGCGGGAGCGGCGTCGCCGTTCAGCGAGGAGCAGGTCGACGAGTTCGCCAGGACCTACCGGCGCCCGGAGGTGCTCAGCGGCGGGTTCGACCTCTACCGGACCCTCGACCAGGACGAGCGGGACAACGCCGCGGCACGACCGGTCGCCGTCCCGACGATGGTCATGGCGGCCGAGGGCACCCTCGCGTCGGCCCGGCCCACCGTGGAGCCGCTGTTCTCGGCCGTCGAACGGGCCGTCGAGGTGCCGGGTTCGGGGCACTGGCTGCCCGAGGAGAACCCGGAGTTCGTGACGCGGGAACTCCTCGACTTCCTGGCGGGCCCGTGAACGGGGCGAGCGCGCAACCCGTCGGCGGGCCGGGACGTCCACCGTGCATGAGATCAACTGCCGCACGTCCCACCGCGACGCTCGCGATCCTCGGCCTCGCGCTGGCGGTGACGCCCGCGCCCGCCACGGCGGCCGACGGCGACGTGGTGACGAGGGTGGGCGAGGCGGACCGGGCCGCCGCCGTGTCCTACTGGACGCCGGAGAGGGTGGCGGCCCTCGGCGCGGACGACCGGCTGGCACCGGCCGAGACCACCGCACGCCCGTGGAACGGTCCCGCGCCCGGTGTCGGACGGCTGTTCTACACGCAGGTGCCCGGTGGTGACGGGTCGTGCAGCGCGACGGTGGTCCCCAGCTCCAGCGGGGACGTCGCGTTCACCGCCGGGCACTGCGTCAACGCGGGCCTCGACCGGCACGACCGGCCGATCCAGGTCGTCAACGTCGTGTTCGTGCCCGGTTACGACCGCGGCGCTCGGCCGCACGGGACGTTCCCGGTCCGGGCGTTCGCCTGGCCCGACACCTACCGGGGCCCGTCCAGCTCCCGCGACGACGACGCCGTGGTCGCCGTGGACCCGGTCGACGGCAGGCACGTCGCCGACGTGGCGGGGACGCAGGGCATCTCGTTCGACCCGGTGCCGTCCCCCGTGGACACCACGATCCTCGGCTACCCGGTGTCCCGGCTGGCCAGGGGTGAGGCCCTGGTGTCCTGCGTGCTGCCCTCGACCTCCAGGACGAACTCGGTCCACTCGGCCTGGGACTCGGACTGCGACATGGCGGGCGGGTCGAGCGGCGGTCCGTGGCTGCGGGACTTCGACCCGGCCACCGGCACGGGGACGATCTTCTCCGTCACCAGCAAGGGCACCGTGAACCTCGACGGCACCACCGAGGAGCTCAGCGGCGCGGCCTTCACCGACGAGGTGCGGGACCTGTACCAGCGGGCGGGCGACCTCTGACCGGTCGGTCCTCCGCGCCCCCGAGCCCGACCGCCACGCCTGCGGTCGGGCTCGGCCGTCCGGCCCGGAGCAGGCGGGTCGAGAACGCGACGGCGGCGGTCAGCAGCGCCAGTCCGCTGAGCGCCCACGGCACCGACCCGACACCGGTCTCGCGGGTGAGCAGGCCGATCAGCGGCGAGGCGACCAGCGGACCGGCCAGCGCGGCGGCGAAGAGGCGCGTCGCGCCGCGGCCGGTCGGCACCCGAGCGGCGTGCCACGCGACGACGGCGGGGAACACCGGCGCGATGGCCAGCCCGGTGAGGCCGTAGGCCACCACCGCCGCCGGGGCGTGCGCGGCGAGGGCCGCGGTGCCGATCGCGGCGGTGGCGCAGGCGACGACCACGGCGCCGGGGTCGTACCGCAGCAGCAGGGGCGCGGCGGCGAGCCGTCCGGCCGCCAGGCCAAGCCAGAACACCGCCACGGCCCCGGACGCCTGGCCGCCGGTCAGCGACGACGTGGCGACCAGGTGCGTGGTCGCCCAGCCCGCGGTCCCCGCCTCCAGGGCGACGTAGCAGAACAGGACGAGCGCGAGGGACAGCACGACGGCGAGGGTCCGGTCCGGTCGGGCCCGATCGGGCTCGGACGCGGCGGCTGGCGTGAGCCGGAGCCCCGCGGTGAGGCACAGCAGCGCCACCGCCACGGCGGCGCAGCCCCAGTAGGGCACGCGCGGGTCCGCGGGCGTCCACCCGACGACCAGGGGCGTGACGACGGCGCCGAGCCCGAAGGCCGCGCTGAGGGCGGTCAGCACCGCGCCACCGCGCGTGCCGAACGACCTGGCCAGCGTCAGGTTGAGGACGATGTCGACCACGCCGAAACCGATCCCGGCGACCAGCAGCGCTCCCCCGGCCGCCACCCCGTCCGGCACCAGTGGCAGCGCCGCGCACCCCGCGGCCATCAGCGCCGCGCCCGCGGTGAGCAGGGGCCCGGCCGCCGGGCGACGGCGGCGCAGCAGGCCCGCGGCGACGACGCCGAGCGCCGAGCCCGCCGAGAACGCGGCCAGCAGCCACCCGCCCTCGGAGGTGTCCAGGCCGAACCGGGCGCGCATCCCCGGCGTGGTCGGCCCGATGACGCTGGCGAGCGCGCCCAGCGCGAGGAACCCCACCACACCCGCGACCGCCAGCCGAAGGCGCGACGACTGACCGGCAATGCCGACTTCGGCAGCTTCTCGCATGTTTCGCATCTAATCGTGCATACTTCGGCATGGTCAAGCAGAAGTCGACAGGAGGTAGTGCGGTGCAGGTCTTCGCACCCGAGCGCCAGGCGCGGATCTTGAGCGAGTTGCGGCGGAACGGTCGGGTGGAGGTGGCCGCGCTGGCCGTCCTGTTCGAGGTCTCCGAGGACACCGTGCGCCGCGACCTGCGTGCGCTGTCCGCCGCGGGCCACCTGCACAAGACCCACGGCGGCGCGGTGCTGCTGGACACCGCCAGGATGGACTGGACGGCCAGGGCCGACGTGGCCGCGGCGACGAAGAGGGCCATCGGGGAGACGGCAGCGACCGTCGTGCGCCCCGGCGACGTGCTGCTGCTGGACGCCGGGTCGACGGTGCTGGCGTTCGCCAGGGCGCTGGCGGTCCGCCCGCTGACGGTGGTGACGAACTCCCTCGACGTCGCGCTGGTCTTCGACGCCGACCCGGAGGTCGACCTCGCGCTGACCGGGGGCCGGTGGGACCGCGGCTCCCGCGGCCTGACCGGCTCGGCCGCGGTCCTGTCCACCGCCCGCTACCGCGCCGACTGGGCCTTCCTCGGCGCGTGCGCCCTGCACCCGTCCGTGGGCGCCACCGCGGTCGACCCGGCCGACGCCGACGTCAAGATCGCCATGGCGGACGCCGCCCTGCGCACCGCGGTGCTGGCCGACGTCACCAAGCACGGCCACGTCGAGCCCCACCTCGTGCTGCCGCCCGACCGGATCTCCCTCATCGTCACCGACGCCGCCGAGGTGTCCGCCCCGTGGCTGGAGCGGCACGTGGAGGTGCTGACCCCACCAGCCGAACGCGACCGGTGACCCGTGCCGCTACCCGCACATCCCGTCGCAGTCGTACGCCCAGAGGGTTCCGCACGCCTCCCCGTAGTACACGCAGCGCTGCGGGCAGCAGAGGCCGTAGACGCACGGTCTGCCGTCGCACCACGGGTCCTCGCTGGCGCACTCGCAGCGCGGCGGGTAGGGCCCGGCCGCGTCGCGCTCGTGCCCCGGGAGGGCCAGCACGCCCACGAGCGCGTACGCGGTGTCCGCGCCGAAGGCGTCGGTGACGGCCTCCCGGAGGCCGTCGAGCTCCGGGACCTCACCCCGGCGCAGCCCCCGCTCGCGGGCGAAGAGCTCGTCGCGGGAGGCGATCTCCGCCGCGCGGTCCAGCGCCCCGGCCCGCGCCTCCGTGAGCCGATCGCCGAACACCGCGCGGTACCGGTCGAACTGGTCCCGCCAGAGGCGTGCGCGCACGGTGGGCGACGACGCGCGGTAGACCTCGCGCCGGTAGGCCATCGGCATCGCCGCCACGTCGTCGTACGCCTGCGGCAGGGTCCCCCTGTTGGCCTCGACCCACGCCCGCGCCTCGTCCGCCGACTCCTCCGCGACTGCGGGCGCGCCGCCCTTCCCGAGCACTCCCACCGCCACCACGGCTCCGGCCGCCAGCCGCAGGAGCTGGGCCCGGCTGAGCAGCCGCCCGGTCGGGGGCTCCTGCGGGGCGGTCCCCCGCCGCGCCTCGCCCAGGGCGCCGAGCACCCGTGCGGTCGACCGCGGTCCCAGGCGCAGGCACAGCGCGAGCCCCAGGCCGAGCCCCGTCCAGGTCCGGGCCGCGTCGCCGTCGACGCGCAGCAGCGCGGGACGGTCCGTCGCCGCCGACCCGGTGCCGCGAGCCCGCCACCGCCGCACGTCGGGATGGCTCAGCGGCATGATCTCCAGCTTCCCGCCCGCCGCCCGGTCGACGGAGGCCGACACCTCCCGGCACGTCCGGCACGACGCGTCGAAGGCGAGGATCCAGCGCGCTCCAGCACGTTCCACGTTCGACTCCTCCTGAGACGTCCGCCGTCCGACCGGCGGCCGTCTCCACTAGGTTGGAAGTCCGGCCACCCGGCCGGTGCGGTCCGTTCCTAGTGCGTTCGGGTTGTGCACGATCGGAGGGCGGACGGTGAACGAACAATTCGCGGACAACGGCGCGGTCCCGTCGGACCCGGTCACCACCCGCTATCGCCAAGGAATGCTGTGAGCGTTAACAGGCATTCATTTAGCTAATTCATTAGCCCTTGACGATCATCATGTTAGCGATAACAATCATTGTTCGTGACGCCTTGCTCCCCTCGGCGTCCGCTCCGCGACACCGAGGAGATCGATGCCCCAGCGCGCGCCCGAGGTCAGCCGGGAGTTGTTCGGCAGGCTCGGCGACACCGACGTCCACCGGTACGTCCTGGCCTGGCCGGGCGGGCTGACCGTGCGGGTGCTCGACTACGGCGGCGTGGTCCAGTCGCTGGAGGCGCCGGACCGCCGGGGTGAGCGGGCCAACGTGGTGCTCGGGTTCCGCACGCTCGACGACTACGCGGCGAACAGCGAGCCGGGAGCGTCGAGGGCGTTCTTCGGCGCCGCCGTCGGCCGCTACGCCAACCGGATCGCCCACGGCACGTTCACCCTCGACGGCGTCGTCCACCGGCTCCCGGTCAACGACCACGGGCACACCCTGCACGGCGGGCCCGCCGGGTTCGACACGAAGGTCTGGGCGGCCACCGAGGTGGAGGACGCCGACAGCGTGGGGGTGCGGCTCGACCTGGTGAGCCCGGAAGCCGACCAGGGCTTCCCGGCGACGGTGGCCGCCGAGGTGACCTACCGCCTCGACCGGCTCAACCGGCTGACCATCACCTACCGGGCGACCGCGGACGCGCCGACCGTGCTGAACCTGACCAACCACACCTACTGGAACCTGGCGGGTGAGGGCAGCGGCGACGTGCACGGGCAGTCGCTGCGCCTCAACGCGAGCCGCTTCTGCGCCGTGGACGAGACGCTGATCCCGGACGGCGACCCGGTCCCGGTCGAGGGCACGCCCTTCGACTTCCGGACGGCGACGCCGATCGGCGCTCGCGTCGACGGCGCCGACCCGCAGTTGCGCGCCGGGCACGGCTACGACCACAACTGGGTCCTCGACCGCACCGGCGGCTCGGCACCCTCGCCGGCCGCGCAGGCCCACGACCCGGTGTCCGGGCGGCGGCTGACGATGTGGACGACCGAGCCCGGTCTCCAGTTCTACTCGGGCAACCACCTCAGCTCGGACCTGATCGGCACCAGCGGTCGGCCGTACCACCGCCGAGCGGGCTTCGCGCTGGAGGCGCAGCACTTCCCGAACTCGCCGAACCGCCCGGACTTCCCCAGCACGGTGCTCCGGCCGGGGCAGGTCTACCACCAGGAGACGGTGTTCCAGCTGTCGGCGGAGGCCGGGGAGCCCGCCTGAGCGCCGGGGCGGGCGCCCACCCGTGCCCCCACGGCGGTCCCCTCAGGAGTGGGGCGCGCTGAGCACCGGCACGGCGGCCGGTTCGACCGGGCGCTCGGCCCGGACCGCGGCGATGCCGCCGAGGATCAGCGCGCCGCCTGCGAACTGGAGCGGGGTGAGGGCCTCGCCGAGCAGGAGCCAGGCGAAGAGGGACGCGGAGACGACCTCCAGCAGCGCGATGAACGACGCGAGCCTCGACCCGAGGATGCCCGACGCGGTGATGCCGGACGCGTAGGCCAGCGCCGTGCCGACGACCGCGACGACGAGCAGCGGGACCCACCAGGGAGCGGAGCCGCCGAACAGCGGGACGTCGCCGAACTCGGCCGTGAACGGCAGCAGGCCGGTCACCCCGACGAGCGCCAGCACGGGCGCGGCCAGCAGCAGCCCGGCGCCCGCGAGGGCGACCGGCGGCAGGCCGTCGTTGGGGCGGGCGGCGATCAGGAAGTACGCGGCGCACCCGATGGCGGCGCCGAACGCCGCGGCCAGGCCGATCGGGTCCACGGCGCGGATCGCGCCGGGGCCGATCACGAGCACCAGGCCCGCGACCGCGAGCACCGAGCCGACCAGGACGACGGGGGCAGGCGTCCGCCTGCTGACGGCCCAGGTGAAGCCGACCAGGATGAGGGGGGCGAGGAACTCGATGAGCAGCGCGGTCGCCACCGGGATGCGCTGGATGGCGGCGAAGTAGAGGACCTGGGTGATCGCCACGCCGACGACGCCCATGCCCACCACCGGCCACCTCGCCTGCCGGAGCACTCCCCACCGGCCGCGCAGCGAGACGACGACGAACGGGAGGAGCACGAGCCCGGCGGTGAGGGCGCGGACCGTGACGGCGGCGGCCGGGGACCAGCCCGCCTCCAGCAGCGGTTTGATGAACGCCCCGGACGTCCCGAAGGCGATGAACGAGACCGCTGCCGCGACCAGACCCGTTGACGTCGGCGGAACCCTCATGCCGTTACCCCGTTCCGTGCGCCGTCATGACCTAACCTGGTGGACGTCCCTGACGCTAGGCCGGTCTCGGTAAGGAGTCAATTTGCATTTCGCCCCTGACACGGAGGAGTCGCTCGGTGTCATCGTGGAGCTGTGCAACACCGACCCGTCGTCGTCGCGCAGCGGCACCGACGAACTGGCCACGGTGGAGCAGCTGGCGGCCCTGCTGGCCCGCTACCCCTACACCGGGCGAATCGACCACGACGAGGCCGAGCTGCGCGACGTCCAGCGCACCCGCGCCCTGCTCCGGCACGTGTGGACCCTCGACCGCGACGACGCCGTGGAGGCGGTCAACAAGATGCTGCGCGACGCCAGGGCGCTCCCCCACCTCGTGCGGCACGACTCGCTGGACTGGCACATGCACGCGACCGAGCCGGACGCCCCGCTCGCCGAACGGCTCCGGGTGGAGGCCGCGCTGGCGTTCATCGACGTGATCAGGATGAACGAGATGGGCCGCCTGCGGATCTGCGCGGCGGACGACTGCTCCGGGCTCCTGCTCGACCTGTCCCGCAACGGGCTCAAGCGGTTCTGCGGCGTGCGGTGCGGCAACCGGATGAACATGATCGCCTTCCGGGAGCGCAGGGCCGACGGCGGGTGACCCCGGTCCCGACGCGCCTCGACGCCCGGTCGCGGTGGACCGGGCGTCGGGACGGGGGCGCTAGGCCACGGCGACCGCGGGCTGAGCACCGGCACCGGTGACCGGTCCACCGCGGAACGCCGGGGAGGCGGCCAGCAGCACCAGCACCAGGTTGGCCGCCGCTGCCGCTCCGACGACGGCCACGAGCGGTGCCACGAGACCGGGGAGCGCCCAGGTGCCCAGGACCGCGCCGAGGAGCGCGGCCCCGATCGCCGCGGCCAGCGCCGTCCGCCGGGTCCGCGGCGGCAGGTCGCGCCGGACCCCGGCCAGGTAGGCACCGGTGCCGATCATCAGGCCCACGCCGGGCGCGACGGCCGTCGTGCTGACCACGAAGTCGTCCGGGTTGACCGTCCACACGAGCAGCACGCCCAGGAACCAGCCGCCCAGTCCCAGCGGGAGCACCGTCAGGACCCCCAGCCAGACGCCCGCCCTCGGGCTGAAGCCGCCGCGGCGGCGCCGGGCGCGGGCCATGCCGCCGAGGACCAGCAGGGCCAGGACCGCGCCGGTGGTGGTGACGCCGGCCAGGAGCCGGGCGATCGTGGACATGCTCAGCGGCACGGTGTCGAAGCCGACGGGCCGCGGGTCGAACCCCGACCGGTCGACCTCGCCGGTGGCGAAGAAGGTGTTCAGCAGGCGCTCGCTCGCCTCGGGGCGGTGCTCCCAGAAGTCGGCCGTGTGCCCGAGTCCGGACAGGACCACCTGCTGCCCCCGCGACAGCGACGGCAGGAGTTCCCCGGTGGCGAGCTGCGCCGGGGTGGAGAAGTCGACCTCGCCGCTGACGAGGAGGGTCTCCACGTCGCTCGGGCGCGTCGTGCGGTACTCGGCGTTGTCCGGGCTGTCCGGCCACACCGCGGACACGCCGGACGGCCCGCTCCAGAGGAAGTCGACCGACGCGCTGCCCAGGATCGAGCCGGGGTCGCCGCCCGCCTCGTAGTAGCTGCGCGCCGCCGGGGCGTCGAGCATCGCGAACGAGGCGAACTCGCCCCAGACGATCGACTCGGGCAGCACCACGTCACCGAGGACGGACATCGCCCACAGGGCACCGGTGTCGCCGCCGAGGTAGGCGTCCAGCAGGGTGGGCGCGTTGTTCGGCGCCGAGCCGGGACCGTTGTGGTGCATGGCGTACTGGCTCAGGACGCGGACGTTGGTGTCCTTGACGCGGAACGGGCCCCAGCGCTCGGGCAGGTCGGTGGCGACGTCCCGCACCGAGGCGGCGAGGTCCGGCGTGCGCGCGGCGCAGGAGGCGTTCGCCCGGCACAGCTCGGCGTACTGGCCGAACTGCGAGTCGGTGATGCGCGGGTCCCAGACGAAGTGGCCGGGCGGGTTGACCGAGATCATCGCGGACCGGTGCAGCGCGTCGGGGTGGCGCCAGGAGTAGACCATCGCGGTGCGGGTCCCGGCGCTGGAGCTGACCAGGTTGATCCGCGAGTAGCCCAGCGCGGTGCGGGCCGACTCCATGTCCTCCACCCGGTCGACCACCGAGTAGGCGGTGACGTCGACGCCGTCGCGCGCCAGCCGGTCCGCGCACAGCTCGAACGCCCGCGTGGTGGCGGGCAGCGCCTCGGCTCCGGCGAGGCCGTCCGACGCCCGCATCGCCCCGACGACCTCGGGGCAGTCCAGTCGGCGCGACCCGTCGACGCCCCGGTAGCCGACCAGGACCACGTCGTGGTCGTCGGTGAGCCTGCTCGCCTGGGGGAAGACCATGTTCGTACCACCCGGTCCGCCCGCCAGCCGGAAGACCGGCTCGCCCGCGCCCGCCGAGGTGGCGCGGATCCGGACGACGGGCAGCGCGATCAGCTCGGACGCCGGGTCGCGCCGGTTCTCCGGGACCACGAGCGTGCCGCAGTCGGCCGCGGCGGCCCCGGCCTCGGTGTCGTAGTCGCACGGTTCCAGGGCGAGCGATCCCGCGGCGGCGCCGTCGGGCACGGCGAGGGTGCTCCCCGGCCACGCGCCGAGGACCACGAGGGACAGCAGGAGACCGCCGGTGATCGCGAGTGCGACGACGCGGGAGCGGGGTTTGACCGGTGACATGGCTGGAACACTAGGAATCCCACCGGTTTCGATCTTCCCCTGGCGGGTTGAGGACGTCTCCCCCGCGGGGGTGATGCGCGGGCTCCCCCGCTCTGCCTCCGGGGTGGACGGCCGTCCCCCACCCCCGACCCTCCCATCCGGACGGCCACCTGATTCCACACTGGGACGAATCATTTCGATTCACCCTTTCGGTTCATACCGCGTCGATGATCGGCCGGTATGGTCACGACGACGGACAACCGAGGGGGTTGGGCAATCCTTCACAAGTCGTTGGGGAACGACTTGATCCAAGCGCGATGGGGAGAGCGCTTCGACGGCAGCTGATCGCGTTTGGTCGCGTCGTCACGGTTCCACGGTGTTGGGCGACCGCGAGTCGCCGCTCTCCCACGCGCGCAGACCACGCCGGTCGCGTTCCGCCGTGCGGCTTGACGCCATGCCCGCACAGCGGTGTCCGGTTCATTCGGAGGGGCACGGGGGAATGGCGAAGACGAGAACTCTGTTCAGCGCGCTCGCGATATCGGCGCTGGCGCTGGGCCTGGCCGAACCGGGGGTTGCCGCACCGCGGCACGCACCCGCGCTGCGGCAGGCCGCGGCACCGGAGTCCACGCGCTGCGACACCGCGGCGTGGCCCGCGGCGCCGAGGGCCACCGCGGGCAGGGCCGCACCGCCACCGAGGCAGGTCGCGCAGGCCCAGCAGGCCGCGGACCCGACGTACTCGGCACCGGGCACGCCGCTGCGGATGATCCCCGGCGACGAGCACCCGGTGAAGGTCGAGCTGCGCAACACCACGGCGGCGACGTGGCCGAAGGCGACGCACGTCCTGTCCTACCACTGGGTCCTGCCCAACGGGGACGACGAGACCGGCCCGTCGAACCGGCTGGAGACCGCGCTGCCCGCCGACCTCGCGCCGGGCCAGGTCGTGACGCTGGACGCGCGGGTGAAGGCCCCGCCCACGGCCGACGTCGGCAACAAGCGGGAGCAGTGGGTCCTGAAGTGGGACGTCCTCGACACCAGGACGCGCAAGTGGCTGTCGGAGACCGCGGGCGTGCCGACCCTGGACCAGGCCACGACGGTCGAGGACCCCACGTCCGACCAGCTCGGACTGGAGAAGTTCTACCAGTACCGCGGCATCCCGACCGGCGCGGGCACGAGCCTGGCGGTCAACCAGTTCTCCGGCAACGCGGTGTTCGGCCACAACGTGTTCACCAACCCCGGCCGGGGCCTGGCCACGTTCACCAGGCTCACCTACAACAGCCTCGACACCTCGAACTCCTACGCGGGTCGCGGCTGGTCGGTGTCCACGTCGAGCCTCGCGCGGCTGGGCACGCCGTTGCAGTTCGACGGTCTGCTGGGCTCCGTCCTCACCGGACACCCGGACCGGATCACGCTGGTCGACGGCGACGGCACCGGCCACGAGTTCGAGCTGAACAAGCACGACTCGAACGACACCGGCCGCTGGACCTACGACAGCCCGGCCGGTGTGCACCTGCTGCTGCGCCGCGATCCCGGCGGTGACGACGCGCGCCGCTGGGTGTTCACCGCCCCGGACCGCACCCGCACCTACTTCGACGCCGACGGCTACCAGACCGCGACCGTCGACAAGAACGGCAACGAGCTGCTCTTCGGCTACGAGCGCGGTGTCATCGGCAACCGCGCCACCAAGCTGCTGACCCACCTCACCGACGCCACCGGCCGCCGCACGCTGACCCTGGACTACTACCAGCCCGGTGACGACTACTCGGTCTTCCGCGGCAACACGAAGGTGCGGGAGAAGGGCCTGGCGATCTCCGCGATCGTCAACCAGCTCCGGTCGGTCACCGACGTCTCCGGCCGCACGGTCACCTTCACCTACGGCGACGACGGCCTGCTCCAGGAGGTCGTGGACGGCGCGGGCACACCGGACGCCAAGCCGTTCACGTTCTTCTACGAGGACTCGCTGCGCACGCAGAACCCGAAGCTCACCAGGGTCGTCGACCCCAACGGCGGCGCGAGCGAGGTCCAGTACTACACCGACGGCGCCGAGGAGCTGCGCGAGTGGCACGTCCGCACCCTGCTGGACCGGCAGGACGGCGGCACCGGCTTCGACTACGCCGACGCCGACGGCGACAGCGGCTCGAAGATCACCTCGAAGGTCACCGACGCCAACGGCAACGCCACCGACCACGTGGTCGACGGCTACGGCCGCGTGGAGAAGCTGACCAACGCCAAGGGCGAGACCACGGACCTGACGTGGGACGCGGACAACAACGTCGTGGCGCTGCGCGAGGACAACGGCGCCACCACGACGTGGTCCTACGACCAGAAGACCGGGTTCCCGCTGGAGGTCCGCGACGCCGAGGGCAACGCGCGGGGCTACCCCGGCACGCGGCTGGCCTACCGCACCGACCTGGACGGCCACGTCGCCGACCTGGTGGAGAAGACCTCCCCCGAGGGCCGGAAGTGGCGGTTCACCTACGACGACCGCGGCAACCTGGTGGCGGTCACCGACCCGAAGGGCACGGCGACCCCGGACGACTCGGACTACACGGCGCGCTACGTCTACGACGACCTGGGCCACCTGACGAGCACGACCGACGCCAACGGCCACACCACGACGTACGCCGACTACGACGTCAACGGCTACCCGCAGCGGATCACCGACCCGCTGAACTGCTCCAGCTTCTTCCGCTACGACGACGTCGGCAACGTCGTGTCCACGGTGGACGCCAAGGGCAGCACGAGCACGTTCACCTACGACGTCTTCAAGCGCCCGCTGGACTCCCGCGTCCCGAAGGACGCCGCGGCGAACGTCTTCATCACGACGCCGGGCCCGGTCTACGACCGCAACGACAACGTGGTGAAGGTGACCGCGGCCAACGGCGCGGTGACGACGACGGCGTACGACGAGCTGGACCGGCAGGTGGCGGTGACGTCGCCGAAGGACGACACGCCGGGCGCGCCGGAGAAGACGTCCACGTTCGCCTACGACCGCGTGGGCAACCTGCTCCGGCAGACGCTGCCGAAGGGCACGCTGACCCCGGAACCCGACGACTTCACCGTCACCTTCCGCTACGACGAACTCGGTCAGGCCGTCGAGGCCACGAACGCCGAGGGCAAGCGCGCGGTCATGACCTACGACCGGGTCGGCAACGTCCTCACCGAGGCCGATCCGCGCAAGACCGCGACGAGCGACCCGAACGACGTCACGGCTCGCTACCGCTACGACCTGAACCACCGCGTGGTCGAGACGTTCGACGCGTCGGGCGAGAGCGTGACGTCGACGTACGACCGGGACGGCAACGTCGTCGAGAAGACCGACGAGGACGGGAACGCCACGTCCACCACCTACGACGAGCGGTCCATGCCGGTGGAGGTCCGGTCGCCGCACGACGGCGGTGGCGGGTCGATCACCTACTTCACCACGCGCTACGAGTACGACCAGGTCGGCAACACGACGCGGACGATCACGCCGCGCGGTGTGCAGACCGGTGACGACCCGGACGACTTCGCGCGGGGCGCGGTCTACGACGAGCTGAACCGGGTGAAGGAGGAACTGCTCCCGTTCGACCGCGACGACTCCTCGGTCACCGCGGCGGACCGGATCTTCCACTCCTACGACGAGGTGGGGAACCCGAAGGAGATCAGCGCTCCCCCGTCGAACGGCCAGTCCGTCCGCAACACCACGAGGTACACCTACTTCGACAACGGCTGGACCAGGTCGAGCACCGACGCGTGGGGCATCAGCACCGAGTACGACTACAACGCGATCGGGCAGCAGACCAACCGCACGCACCTGAGCGAGGGCGGCGGGGCCAGCCGGGTGCAGACGTGGACCTACCACCCGGACGGCAAGAAGAAGACGCGCTCCGACGGCGGCGTCCCGGTCGGGCGGCACGTCGTGGTGGTCGACAACTCCGACCCGGACGACACGGAGGTCTCGGGCACCTGGGCCACGGTGTCCGACCGGGGCGAGTACGAGGGCTTCGACTACCGCACGCACCAGACCGGCGGCGGTGCCGACAGCTTCACCTGGAAGGCGGACATCCCGGCGGGCGGGCGCTACGAGGTGGCGGTCCGCTACACCGAGGCGACCGCGACCGACGCGAGCTACACCGTCGAGCACGACGGCGGCGTGGCCACCGTGAAGGTCGACCAGACCACCCGCCAGGGCGAGTGGGTGCCGCTGGGCACGTGGGACTTCACCGAGGACACCGAGCGGAAGGTCGTGCTGTCCGGCGCGGCGGGCGGTTCCGTCACCGCGGACGCCGTGCGCCTGGCCCGCGACAACAGCGGTGACGTCGACACCGAGGAGAAGAGGTTCGAGTACGTCTACGACGCGAACGACAACCAGACGCTGCTGAAGGACCTCAGCTCCGGTGCGCTCGTCGACGAGTACTCGATCACCTACGACGGGCTCGACCGCGCGGACGTCGTGGAGGAGCGCGAGTCCGGTGCCGTGAAGAAGCGCACGTCGTTCGACTACGACGAGAACGGCAACGTGCTGGACTGGGAGCACGACGACCAGTCGGCGTCCTACTCCTACGACGTGCGCGACCTCGTCTCGAAGGTCGTGAACCGCGGGACCGGCGGCGAGAAGGTCACGACCTTCGAGTACACCTCCCGCGCTCACCTGGCGAAGCAGACCAAGCACAACGGCAACACCGTCGAGTTCGAGTACTACCTGGACGGTCTGTCGAAGCGCCAGGTCGAGCGCAAGTCGTCCGGCGCGGTGATCAACGAGCACCGCCTGGAGTACGACCACAACGGCAACCGCACCCGCGACCAGGCGACCAAGCAGAACGCCGACGACAAGGGCGACACCCAGGACAACGTCTTCGCCTACACCTTCGACCCGCGCGACCGGGTCAGGAAGGTGGAGAAGACCGGCGACGACACGGCGACCGAGACCTACGACCACGACGCCAACAACAACGTCGTGAAGCAGACGATCGACGACACCACGACGACGTTCTCGCACGACCGCAACCGCCTGGTGTCGGCCACCGCGAACGACGTCACGTCGTCCTACGCCTACGACCCGTGGGGTCGGCTCAGCCGGGTCACCGCGGCGGGCCAGCAGGTGGAGAAGTACGTCTACGACGGCTTCGACCACACCGCCGAGCACCGCGCCGGTTCCGGCGAGGCCACGCGCACCACGAAGTACGTCTACGACCCGCTGGACCGCACGGTCTCCCAGAACTCCACCGGCGGTGGCGCGGAGGCCAAGAAGGTCGAGATGTTCTACCTCGGCCTGTCCGAGCAGGTGCTGACGGAGAACCTGAACGGGGAGCTGAACAAGTCCTACCAGTACTCCCCGCACGGCGAGCTGCTGTCGCAGGTGTCGGTGGAGGACGACGGGACCGAGAAGGACTCGTACTTCGCGTTCAACCCGCACTCCGACGTCGAGTCGGTGACCGACGAGTCGGGCGACGCGACGTCGACCTACGGCTACACCGCCTACGGGCAGGACGACGAGGCGTCGTTCACCGGCGAGGACAAGCCGGGGCAGCAGCAGCCCGCCGAGGAACCGCTGAACTCCTACCGCTTCAACACCAAGCGGTTCGACTCGGCGTCCGGCAACTACGACATGGGCTTCCGCGACTACAACCCGTCGCAGAACCGGTTCCTGTCGCTGGACCTCTACAACGGCGCGCTGTCGGACCTCGGTCTCGCGACGAACCCGTTCACCATGAACCGCTACGCCTTCGGCGGCGGCAACCCGATCACGGCCGTGGAGATCGACGGCCACCTGTTCGGGCTGTCGTGGAGCGACATCGGCCACGCCGCGCTCGACGTGGTCGGCCTGGTCCCCGTCGTCGGCGAGGCGGCCGACCTGGCGAACGCGGCCTGGTACGCCGCGGAGGGCAACTACGTCGACGCGGCGCTGTCGGCGGCGTCCGCGATCCCGTTCGCCGGGTACGGGGCGACGGCGGTCAAGGCAGGCAAGTACGCGGACAAGGCCGTGGACGCCGTGCAGACGGCGGACAACGTCGGCGACGCGGCGAAGACGGCGGCCAAGGTGGACCCGCCCGCGGCACCGAAGGCGGACCCCGCCCCGGCACCGGCCCCGAAGGCCGACCCGGCCCCGGCTCCCAAGGCCGAGGCTCCTGCCCCGAAGGCCGACGCGCCCGCGCCGAAGCGAGACCCGATCTTCGCGGACACCGACCTCATGGTGAAGGCGAACAAGGGCCACGCGGGCGCGCTGGCCGAGATCCGCGGGGGCAAGACCTACGTGACGCCCAACCAGCACCGCGAGTTCCTGGCAGGCGGCGCCGGTCGACGGGAGTTCATGGAACGCGAGGGCATCGAGCTGTTCGGCGGTCCCCAGGCCGGGCAGGTCGCGGGCACGGAGCGGTTCCAGTCGACGTTCGCCTCGGTCAACCCGGCGCAGGGACGGGGTGACGCGGCGCTGTGCGCCTTCGCCTGCGCCACCGGCTACCAGGCCGTGACGATGGAGAGGAGGCTGTTCAACTTCGTGACGAAGACGCTGAAGAACTCGCCCATCCCGATCCGTAGGGTCATGCCGTGAGCATCTACAACCACCTGGAGATCGAGGCCCGCTGCCCCCGGTGCGGCGTCGTCTCGACCTCGGACGCGGAGTTCAGGTTCGGGCTCCGGGAACTGGTCCGCTACCGCCGGGGGGACGTCCTGCGCTGGGAGGGCAAGGGCGTTCGCACACCCGCTCACCGCCCGGAGGGCGGCGACTACCGGGGCGAGGCGTACGCGGAGTGCCCCGCGTGCGGCCGCGACTTCTGGTTGGTGGTCCACGTGGAGCACGACGTGATCACGTCGTACGAGGTGGACGCGGAACGTCCGGGCTACGTGAACCCGTGACGGCCGGGAACCGCAGACCGCGGCCCGGAACACACGAGTGGAGAGGCTGAGGATGAAGTTCACCAGGGGGACGGCCGCGGGGGCGGTCGGGTTGGCGGTGGCGGCGGTGCTGGTCGGTGCGACCGGCGCGGCGGCCTCGGAGGACGCGTTGCCGCTGCCGAACTACGGGGACGTCGCGGTGGACCAGGTCCACCAGCGGGTGTTCGTCAGCGGCGGGCCGACGGCGAACGGGATCGTGGTCACCGACTTCCGGGGGCGGGTGACCAAGCGGATCGACGGGCAGCCCGGTGCCACGGGGCTGGAGTTGAGCGCGGACGGGAGCAGCCTGTACGTGGCGCTGGCGGCCGGGGACGCGGTGTCGGTGATCAGCACCGAGACGCTGACCGAGACCGCGCGGCACGCCACGGGCGCGCAGACGTGCCCGACGCACCTGGCGCGCACGGGGTCGCTGGTGTGGTTCGGGTACGGGTGCGCGGCGGACTGGAACGCGAAGATCGGCAAGCTCGACCCGGCCGCGGCGGCTCCGGTCGACGTGAGCAGGCCGTTCGGCGGGGCGACGTTCCAGCGGGCCCCGCTGCTCGCCTCCAGCGGCGCCGAGGCCGGGCCGGTGGTGGCGGGGCAGCTGTCGCTGAGCCAGTCCACGGTGCGGGTGTTCAGCCAGGCGGGCGGGGACCTCGCCGCCGGGGCGTCGGGCGACGTGGTGGGGGCGTCGCTCAACGACCTGTCGGTGAGCCCGGACGGGGCGACGCTCTACAGCGCGTCCGGTTCACGCGGCAACGTGGAGGCGTTCGCACCGGCCGACCTGGCGCGGCGCGGCTCGTACGCGACCGGTGTGCGGCCCAACTCCGTCGCCTCGTCGCCGAACAACGCGTTCGTCGCCACCGCGATCACCACGAGCGGCGCGGACGACGTGAAGGTCTACGCGGTCGGCGGCACGCTGCCGGTGCGCACGGTGCAGGTCGACCGCACCGAGACCGCCGCGACGCGCGGGCTGGCGTGGAGCGCTGACCTCAAGCGCCTGTTCGTGATCACCCAGCAGGCGAACGACCCGGCGCCGCGGCTGTCGGTGGTCACCTCACCCACCGACGACGACTGAGGCCCGTCCTCGGCATCCGCCGTGGACGCGCGGTGGCAGCGCCCGCGCCACCACCGCGGCGGTGGCAGGTGGGATCGTGCCGGAGCCCCCGTCCGAACGGGATCGTCGGTGTCGACGCGGCGTCGGCACCGACGATCCGAGGGGAACCACGTCCCTGCGCGGGACCGCGCTTCCGCCGGCGTCGAGCGTCGGCACCGGACGGCCTCCGACGTCCGGTGCCGGGAACGACGTGGTCCTACGGCGGCACCGCCGGGACCCGTGCCCGCGGGGTGTTCCCGTCAGACGCCGACGAGGCCGTGCCGCGCGGCGGCCAGGGCCGCCTCGGTGTCGGCGGTGACGAGGTCGGCGTTCAGCCGTGCGCCCGCCAGCGCGCCCGCCGCCGCGGAGGCGCCGACCTGGGCGCTGGGGTCGGTGGCGTTGCCCGCCACGCACACCCCCGGCACGTCGGTGGTGCCCGCCGCGCCCGCGACGAAGCGGCGACCCATCCCGCCCGGCAGGTCCTCCAGCGGCAGTCCCAGGCCCTCCAGCCCCTCGGTGCGGGCCCACATCGACGTGGCGACGGCCAGAGCGCGCCGGGGCACGAACGTCCCGTCGGTCAGGCGCACGCCCGCGACGCCACCGCCGTCGGCGGCCACGACCTCGGCCACGTCGGTGTCGACGACGCGGATGCCGCGCGCCGCGAAGCGGGCACGGGTGTCGTCGTCGAGGTCGGTGCCGCGGGTGAAGTAGACGAGGTCGTCGCTCAGCTGGCGGAACAGCAGCGCGTGGTGGACGGAGGCCTGCCCCGTGGCGAGGACGCCGATGGGCTCGTCGCGCACCTCCCAGCCGTGGCAGTACGGGCAGTGCACCACGCCGCGCCCCCAGTGCTCGGCCAGCCCGCGGACGTCGGGCAGCACGTCACGCAGCCCGGTGGCCACGAGCAGCCTGCGGGCCGACAGGACGCGGCCGTCGGCGAGGGTCACCGTGAAGCGCACCTCGTCCCCGGCGGCGGGCACGGCGGAGGCCACCTCGCCGGTCACGACCAGGCCGCCGTAGCGGCGCACCTCCTCGCGCCCCGTGCGCAGCAGGTCCGCGGGCGGGACGCCGTCCAGGCCGAGCAGGCCGTGCACGCCGTCGGCGGGCGCGTTGCGCGGCGTGCCGCTGTCGACCACGACGACCGAGCGGCGGGACCGGGCGAGCATCAGCGCACCGTTCAGCCCGGCCGCTCCTCCCCCGATCACCACGGCGTCAACGGTTCCCACCGGGAGTCGGTCGGACATGGCGTCACCCCTCTCGTCACGCGGCCCCGAGTGGAGCCGACACCACGACGATAGGCACGCCTTGCACTAATGGCATAAGATTATGCGCATGACGCAAGAAAATGGCGAGATGGACAGCCTCGTGCGCAAGCGGATCAGGGCACTGCGGGTGGCCCAGGGCTGGTCGCTGGAGGAGCTGGCGACCCGCGCCAACCTCAGCCAGTCCACGCTCAGCCGCATCGAGAACGGCCAGCGGCGCCTGGCCCTCGACCAGCTCGTCACCCTGGCCCGAGCCCTGGACACCTCCCTGGACCAGCTCGTCGAGACCGCGACCGAGGACGTCGTCACCAGCCCGGTGATCGACCGCGCGCACGGGCTGATGCGCTGGCCGATCAGGGCCTACCCCGACATGAGCATCGTGCGCCAGCGGATGACGAACCCGCCACCGGACAACCCGGCGCGCATGCGCGCCCACCCCGGCCACGAGTGGCTCGTCGTCCTGTCCGGCACGGCGATCCTGCAACTGGGCAACCGGCGCATCCGCGTGGAGAAGAACCAGGCGGCGGAGTTCCCCACGATGCTGCCGCACGACATCGGGGCGGAGGGCGGGCCGTGCGAGATCCTGGGCATCTTCGACCGCGACGCCCGCCGCGGCCACCAGCGCGGCGACGACGGCTGACGCGGCGGTTTGCGCGTTCGGCACCGCGATCGACCATCGTCTTGCGCACTCCGGGATTCGTCCGGTCGCCGCGGTGCGGTCGTCCTAGCGTGGCGGCCATGAACCACACCGCACACGCCGCCACCACCCCGCACACCCACGACTCCGGGGGCCAGGCGGAGATCCTCGACCTGGACGAGGAGGTGCTCGCCGAGCACACCGCGTCCATCACCGCCTGGCTGCCCGTCACGGAGGACCCGCGGCACGTCGTCGACCTCGGGTGCGGCACCGGCGCCGGCACCTTCGCCCTGCTCGCGCGCTTCCCCGAGGCCGAGGTGACGGCCGTCGACGCGTCGGAGGGCCACCTGCACCGCCTGCGGGCGAGGGCCGAGGCGCTCGGGCTGGCCGACCGGGTGCGCACGGTCCTGACCGACCTCGACGCGGAGTGGCCCGACCTCGGTCGTCCCGACCTGGTGTGGGCGTCGGCGTCGATGCACCACCTGGCGGACCCCGACCGCGCCCTGCGCGCGGTCCACGAGCGGCTCGCGCCCGGCGGCCTGTTCGCCGTGGTCGAACTGGCGGGCTTCCCGCGCTTCCTGCCGCCCGACGCCCCGGCGGAACGTCCCGGTGTCGAGGAGCGCTGCCACGACGCCCTCGCCCACCTCTACGCCCAGCACGTGCCGCACCGCGGTGCCGACTGGGGCCCCAAGCTGACCTCGGCCGGGTTCACCGTCGAGGGCGAGCGCACGATCACCGTGAACGTCGAGGGCGCCCGCGGCGAGACCGTCGGCCGCTACGCGGTCAGCGGCCTGAGCCGCCTGCGCGACAAGGCGGCCCCCTCGCTCGCAGCCGAGGACCTCGCTGCCCTGGACCGGCTGCTCGACACCGACGGCCCGTTCAGCATCCTGCGCCGCGACGACCTCGCCGTGCGCACGGAGCGCACCGTCTGGGCCGCGCGCCGCGCCTGACCCGGTGCGGCCTGGTCACACCGACAGCAGCGGCACCAGGACCTCGTCGACCACGGCGGCCACCTCGTCCTCGCCGACGGCGTCGGAGCGCCACACCTCCACCAGCAGCATCCGGGGCCCGACCTCGGCGCTGCGCCCGGTGACCCGCGCCGGGTCGGCCTCGCCACGGTCGGCCGCCTCGCCCATCACCCCGAGCAGCACCTCCCGTGCGGGGCGGATCACCGATTCCCACACCTGGTCGAACAGCTCGGGGTGGTGGTGGCGGTGGGCGAGCAGCGGTCGCAGCGCCCGCCCGCGCGGCTCGCCGAGGACGTGCACGAAGTGGCTGAGCAGCAGGACGAGGTCGGAGCGCAGGGAGCCCGTGCGCGGCGGGGTCGGGGGGTGCCCGAAGCCGGTGGCGGGGTCGGTGAGCGCGGCGATCACCAGTTCGCCGGGGCTGGACCAGCGGCGGTACAGCGCCGCCTTGCCGGTGCCCGCCGCCGTGGCGACCTTGTCGAAGGACAGCTCGGCGAAGCTGGTGCGGGCCAGCTCCTCCAGGGTGGCGAGGTAGATCGCCTCGGTCAGCGCGCTGCCTCGGCGACGGGTCACGGGTCGCGGGGTCACCACCCCATCATGACGGCACCCGTATAGTGAACAAAACTGTTCACTAAAATCGGAGGCCACGATGTACCGCATCGCCGACGTCCAGGTCGTCGACCCACGGGACGGCTCGGTCACCGCCCACCAGGACGTCCGGGTCGCCGACGGGCGGATCGCCGGGATCAGCGCCACGACCGGGCCGGACGGGGACCCGACGACCGCCGACGGGCGGGGCCGCTTCGCCGTGCCCGGATTCGTGGACATGCACGCCCACCCGCTCAACCTCGGCGACCCCGGCCCCGAGCTGGGGCTCATGCTCGCCTTCGGCATCACCGGGTACCGGCAGATGAGCGGCACCGCCGACCTGCTGCGCCGCCGCGGGGGCAGCGCGTCCACCGACCGGGTGCCCGCGCTGCTCGCCACGCCCGGCGCGGTGCTCACGCCGCTCAACGCGGGCAAGCCGGACACGGCCGTCGCGGAGGTGCGGCGGCAGGCCCGCGACGGCGCGGACTTCATCAAGGCGGCCCTCATCACCCCCGAGGTCTACTTCGCCGTCCAGGCCGAGGCCGACCGGCTGGGCATCCCGGTCGTGGGCCACCTGCCCGCGGGCGTGGACGTGCGCGCCGCGTCCGACGCGGGCTTCCGGTCGATCGAGCACGTCGGCCCCGGACTCGGCGTGCTGACGGGCTGCTCGTGCCACGAGGAGCACCTGCGCGCCGCGACCCCGTCCAGCCCGATCAAGGCACCTCCGTTCCGGATCCCGTTCGCGGACAGGGTCGCCGAGAAGGTGCTCGCGAAGATCGTCGTCAACCCGGCCCAGCTGACCGGCCCCGCCACCCTGCGCGCCGTCCGGGACGCGATCGACAGCTTCGACGAGGACAAGGCCCGCGAGCTGGCCCGGCGGTTCGCCGCGAACGGCACGTGGAACTGCCCGACGCTGATCCGGGTGAAGGCCCAGCAGCTCTGCGACGCCCCGGAGTTCGCGGCCGACCCCGACCTGCGCTACGCCACCGCGAAGGAGCGAGCGGCCTGGACCGCCGCGGCCACCGCGTTCCGCCGCAAGTTCGACGGGAGCGAACGGGCCGTCTTCGCCGAGCAGTTCGCGCTCCAGTCGCGGGTGGTGAGGATCCTCGACGAGGAGGGCGCGCCGCTGCTGGCGGGCAGCGACGCGGTCGGCGCGGCCTGGGTCGTCGCGGGCGCCTCGCTGCACGACGAGTTCGACCTGCTCGCCGACGCGGGCCTGAGCCCGCTGCGGGTGCTCCAGACCGCCACCACCAACCCGGCCCGCTTCCTCGGCCGCGAGGACGACGCGGGCACCGTCGAGGCGGGCAAGGAGGCCGACCTCGTGCTGCTCGACGACGACCCCACGGCGTCGGTGGCCAACCTGCGCGCGGTCAGCGCCGTCGTCCGCGGCGGCCGGTTCCACGACACCGCGGCGCTGACCGCGCTGAAGGAGCGGGCCACCGGCCGCTAGTGCGGTGACCGCACTCCTCACCGGGTTTCGCGCGGCTCAGCGGCAAGGGCCACCGCGCCAGGCTCCCGCCCGCGCAGCAGCGCGTTGAGCCGAGCGGCCTGCCTGGTGAGGTGCTCGCGTTCGGGGAGGTTGGGCGCCGACCGGGCGGCGTCGGCGTAGAGCCGGGCCGCGGTCGCCGGGTCGCCGTCGCGTTCGTGCAGGTACGCCGCCACGGCGGTGTGGCGGGGCAGGGCGGGGTCGAGCCGCGCCAGTGCCGCGAGGCCCGCGCGGGGGCCGTCCGCCTCGCCTACCGCGACCGCCCGGTTGAGCCGGGCCACCGGGCTGTCGGTGACGCGCACCAGTTCGTCGTACCACTCGACGATCTGCACCCAGTCGGTCTCCTCGGCCGTCGGGGCGTCGGCGTGCAGCGCGGCGACGGCGGCCTGGGCCTGGAACTCACCGAGGCGGTCGCGGGCGAGGGCCGCCTGGAGGACGTCGACCCCCTCGGCGATCAGACGGGTGTCCCACAGCCCGCGGTCCTGTTCGGCCAGCGGCACGAGCCTCCCGTCGGGGGCGGTGCGCGCCGGGCGCCGGGCGTGGTGGAGCAGCATGAGCGCGAGCAGGCCCGCGACCTCCTCGTGGTCGATCCCCGCCGCGAGCTGGCGGGTGAGCCGGATCGCCTCCGCCGCGAGGTCGACGTCACCGGAGTAGCCCTCGTTGAACACCAGGTAGAGCACGCGCAGCACCGTGGCGACGTCACCGGGCCGGGTGAACCGGACGCCCGAGACGGTCCGCTTGGCGCGGCTGATCCGCTGGGCGATGGTCGCCTCGGGCACCAGGTAGGCCTGCGCGATCTGCCGCGTGGTCAGGCCGCCGACCGCGCGCAGCGTGAGCGCGACCGCCGACGCCGGGGTCAGGGACGGGTGCGCGCACAGGAAGTAGAGCTGGAGCGTGTCGTCGGCGACCTCACCGGGGCCCGGCACGGGCTCGTTCTCGACGAGTTCCTCGCGGCGCCGCCGGGAGGTGTCGGCACGGGTGACGTCGAGGAACTTGCGCCAGGCCACCGTGACCAGCCAGCCCTTGGGGTCGCGCGGCGGGTCGGCCCGCCACGCGCGCACCGACTCGACCAGCGCGTCCTGGACGGCGTCCTCGGCCGCCGCGAAGTCGGCTCCGCGGCGGACGAGGATCGCGATCACGGCGGGGGTGAGGTCCCTCAGCAGGGTCTCGTCCACCGTCGTCACTCGGTGATGGTCGGGGGCTCCGACAGGAACGGACGCAGCTCGATCCACTCGTGGATCGGCTTGCCGCCCGCGCCGGGAGCCGCGGACAGCTCGCCCGCCAGGTCGAGCGCCCGCTGGTGGGACTCGACGTCGATCACCATCCACCCGGCGATCAGGTCCTTGGTCTCGGCGAACGGGCCGTCGGTCACCGGCGGGCGGCCCTCGCCGTCGTAGCGGACGAACGTGCCCTCCGGCGAGAGCGCCTGGGCGTCGACGAACTCCCCCGTGGTCTCCAGCCGGGCGGCGAAGTCCTGCATGTACCGCACGTGCGCGGTGACCTCCTCCGGTGCCCACTGGTCCATCGACACGTCGTTGGCCGGTGCGGGCGCGCCCCGGTAGTGCTTGAGCAACAGGTACTTGGCCATCGTGAACTCCTCGGTGCGGTCCGGCCCATTGTGGCCGTGTTCGACGCTGGGACGGAGCCCGCCACGGCTTCTCGACATCCGCCGACAAGATTTTTTCGGCGACGTGGGTTACAGTCTGCCTGAAACTCAGTTTCAGGCAGACTGCAACTCGATCGGAGGGAGCACGAACGTGACCGGGAACGAGGACGGCGCCCCACCGCCGGCGAGCGTGGCGTTCCTGGCGATGGCGCTCGGCCGCCGGATCAGGGAGCACGTCGAGGGCCGACTGCGCGAGCACGGCATCGGCCTGCGCCACCTCTCGGCGCTCGGGCACCTGCACCGGCAGCCCGGCATCTCCTACAGCGAACTCGCCCGCCGGGCGGGCGTGACGCCGCAGAGCATGCAGGACACGCTGCGGCTGCTGGAGAAGCTCGGGGCGGTCGAGCGCTCGACGGTGCCGGGGCGGGGACGCACGGCGGTGCTGCGCGTGACCGACGAGGGCCACCGGCTCCGGCTGGAGGGGCAGTCCGCGATCACCGCCGCCGACGCCGTGATCGGGGAGACGAGCGCCGAGTTCGCCGCCGCGCTGGGCGCGGCACTGGCGCGGTTCAGCGAGGCGGAGGACGAGGGGTGATGCCCACGCACGACCCGCTCACGGTCCCGCTCACCACGAGGCTGCCCCAGCGCCCGCGCGGCTGGCGTGGCGGCGTGGCGGCGTGGTGGCGGACGAGGAGTAACGCCCGTCCACGCTCCCACCCAACCCGCTGCCAACCAGACCTGGCGGAGGCCAGGTAGGTGCGCCACTCCACCGACACAGCCACAGCCACCACCGCCACCAGCGCCACGGCCACGGCCACGGCCAGCTACCACGGGCCGCTCACCGCGCGCCCGCCGCGGCCACCCGCACGACCCAGCGACGTGACGCACGAACCGTGACACCCCACCCGCGACCTACGACGACCCAGCCACCGCACCACCACGAACCCACCCACCACGAACCCACCCGCCACGAGCCCACCGCGGCGACCCACGCGGTCGGCGAACCGGAGACCGGGCCGTGACGCACTGCCCGCACAACCACCTACGACCGAATCCCGAGGAGAAGCACGTGCACCACCCACGTCGCGGCGAGCGAGTCGTCGCATGACCAAGTTCCTGCTCGCCGTCCACGTGCTGGCGGCGATCATCGCGATCGGGCCGGTGACGGTCGCCGCCAGCATGTTCCCCGCCGCCGTCCGCCGGGCCCAGGCCGAGCCCGGCGACGGGCACCACGTCGCCACCGTGCGGACCCTGCACCGGATCTGCCGGGTCTACGCGGCGGTCGGGGTCGTGGTGCCGGTCTTCGGGCTGGCCACCGCGAGCAGTCTCGGGGTGCTGGGCGACGCGTGGCTGATCGTGTCGATCGTGCTGACCGGGATCGCGGCCGGGGTGCTGGGGCTGCTGGTGCTGCCCCAGCAGGATCGTGTGCTCGCCGATCTCGCACGCACCGAGTCCGCGGGTGTGCGGACCCGTGCCGTGGGCGCGCGGTTGGCGATGCACACGGGTGTGTTCAACCTGCTGTGGGCCACGGTCACCGTGCTGATGATCATCCGGCCCGGCTCGACGACGGGGGTGTGAGGGTGCGACCGCCCTGGCAGCCGCTCCCGGTCGCGGCGGGCGTCGAGCTGATCAGCCTGACCGTCCTGCTGCTCAACCTCGCGACCGTGCACTGGCCCGCCGTGGCGTCGCTCATGGGCCCCACGCACGGCTGCGCCTACCTGTTCGTCGTCATCGCCACCGCCCGCCACCCTCGGCGCACCGGGCGACTGGTCCTCACCGCGCTGGTGCCCGCCATCGGCGGCCTGCTCGTCCTGCGCCACCTCTCCCCCGCGCACGACGCCCAGCCGGGGAGGCGGTGACCGGGCGCCCGCACCCGGCCACCGCGAGGCTCAGCGGAACAGCACCCGGTCGACCACCTCCGCCAGGGTCGCCACCCGGTCGGCGGCCGCCCCCGTGGTGCGCCACGCGACGAAACCGTCCGGACGCACCAGAACCGCGCCGTCCTCGGCGATCCCGTACACCTCGGTGAACCGGCCCGTCACGTCCACCACGTCACGACCGACGTGGTGGCACCGGACCGGCACGCCCGACGCGCGGGCGACCTCGGCCGCCGCCTCGGCCCACCCGGCGCCCGCCGGACCGGCGAACAGCACGGGGACCACGTCCAGCAGGTCCACCGTGGACAGCGGGGTGCCGTCGCGTTCCAGCGGCACGTGCGGCGCGCGGCTCCCCGGTGCGCCCGACGGGTGGTCGGGGTCCTCCAGGGCTCCCGGCACGACGGCGGCCTCGGGCACGAACGCGCCCTCGGGGTAGGTGTGGCCGAACATCATCATCCGCTGCCGCGCCGCGCTCTCGCGGGGGTTGCCGGGTTTGCCGTTCACCAGCTCGTACCGGTCGACGGTCAGCCGCGTGGTCTCCTGGGCCACGGGCAGCCGCTCGGTCTCGTAGGTGTCGAGCAGTCCGGGACCGGCCAGCCCGCCGTGGTGCAGGCCGATCTTCCACGCGAGGTTGAACGCGTCCTGCACGCCCGTGGCCACGCCGAAGGTCCCCACGGGCGGCATGGTGTGCGCCGCGTCGCCCGCGACGAGCACCCGGCCGACCCTCATGCGCCGGGCCGACTGGCCGCGGATCTCCCACGGCGACCCGGAGATCCGGTCGACCACCACCGGCACGTCGACGCCGATGGCGGCCTTGAGCAGCTCGACGCACCGCGCCTCGGTGAACTCGGCCGCGCCCTCCTCGGGGCGCAGCGAGATCGCGAACCGCCAGCGCCGCACACCGTCGATCGAGGTGAGGAACCCGTGCACGGCGGCGTTGCGCAGGGTCAGGGCGACGATCTTGCGGCCTGCCAGCGGTTCGTCGAGGTCGGCCTCGAAGTAGACGTTGATCTTGCGGGCGATCGTGCCGGGCCCGTCGTGCGGGATGCCGAGCATCGCCCGGACCGGGCTGTGCGCGCCGTCCGCGGCGACGAGGTGCTCGGCGACCACCCGGTGCTCGGTGCCGGTGTCGTGGTCGCGCACCGTCACCTCGACCCCGGCGGGCCCGTCGACCACGGCGACGACCTCGGTGTGGTCGCGCACGTCCGCGCCCGCCGCGACGGCGTCGGCGCGGAGCAGCGGTTCCAGCTGGTTCTGGTCGATGGCCGCCCAGCCGCACGGGCTGAGGCCCTCGGTGTCCGGCCCCAGCCGGTTCGGCAGGCGCATCAGCTCCGGTCCGACCAGGGTCTCGGCGTGCGCGACCACGGTGTGCTCGGCCACCGGCGACCGGGTGGCCAGGACCGCCTCCTCCAGGCCCACCATCCGGTACAGCTCGACGGTGCGCGGGTTGAGCGCCCGCGCCCTGGGGTCGGTGGCGGGCACGGCGCGCCGCTCCACCACCAGCGGGGGAACGCCGAACCGGGCCAGGAACACCGCGGCGGACAGGCCGGTCACACCGCCGCCCGCGACCAGGACCGGAACGGTGGCCGGGAAGTGGTCAGTCATGTCGCTCCCAGCGGTAGAACTCGTGTGCCATGGCGTCCTGGGGTCCGCGCCACGTCTCGGGGTCGTACGGCAAGACGTGCGGACGCAGCTCGTCGCTGATCCGGCGGAACTGCGGGTGGTCGTGGTGCTCGGCGACCGCCTGCCCGATCGGCCGCTCCCCCTCGATCAGGTGCAGGTACAGGCCGCCGAACCGGAACAGGCTGCGCCCGCGCACCCCGATCACGGCGGGCAGGTCGGTGGTGCGGTCGGACTCGCCGAACACCTGGGCGATGTCCTCCATGGAATCGGGCGCCATCCGGGCCACGATCAGGGAGCGGTGCACGCGAACTCCTCCACCTTCCGCTTGATCAACGCCATCTGCGTGCGGCTGTTGGCGTTGATGCGCCTGGTCATCGCGGCGTCGTCGACCGGGGCGGTCGGCTTCATCGCGAAGTCCTGCACCCACCGCATCCGCACGCCGCCCTCGACCTCCTCGTAGGTCCACCGGATGTCCATGTGCTCGAACGGACCCGTCTCGACGCGGCGGGCGATGACCGTGCGGGTCGCGGGATCGGCGACGCGCTCGGAGACCCAGCTCCACACCGTGCCGTTGTCGTCGGGGTGCATGGTGAGCCGGAACAGCACCCGGTCGCCGTCGCGCTCCAGCACCTGCGCCGACGCGTACTCGCTGAACAGGTCAGGCCAGCTCTCGACGTCGTTCGTGCGCTCCCACAGCAGGTCCATCGGCGCGTCGACGACGATCTCGTTCTCCGTGTGGCCGGTCACCTCACGCCCTCCCGGTGAGCAGGGACAGCAGTTCGCGCGGCGACTGGTCGGGCGCCACGTCGACCTCGCGGGACATGCCGTGGTTGCGCTGCAACTCGGCCACGACGCCCATCAGGCCGAGGGAGTCGACGCCGAGTTCGTCGAAGCTCTGCTGGGAGAAGCAGACCTGGTCGCCGGTCACCGCGACCCCGGTGCACCGGTTGATCAACGCCGCCAGGTCGGTCGGGGAAAGTGTGGTGTCCATGGTCAGCTGCCTCCTCTGTTGGCTTCCGGACGTTGCAGGACCAGCGCCGAGTTCCCGCCGTACAGGCCTCGCGAGAGGACGAGCGCGGTGCGGAGGTCGGCTTCGCGGGCGGGCCCGGTGACGAGGTCGAGGTCGAACCGGCACTCGTCGACACCGGGGGTGGGCGGGATGACGCCGTGGTCGAGGGCCAGGACCGCCGCCGCCACGTCGAGGGCGGCGGCCCCCGCGTAGCAGCGCCCGTACCCGGTCTTCGGCGCCGTGACGGGCACCCGGTCGGCCGCGGGCCCGAACAGCGACCGCAGCGCCTCGAACTCGGCGCGGTCGGCCAGGGGGTCGCCCAGCGCGTCGAGGAAGACGACGTCGACCTCCGAGACGTCGAGCCCGGCCTCGGCCAGCGCGCACCGAGCCGCCCGCGCCAGCCCTTCGGCGGACCGCTCGAACCGCTGGGGGCCGGTGAAGGTGGCGCCGTACCCGGCGACGACGGCACGGGCCCGCGCGCCCCGGTCGCGCGCCGCGTCGGCGTCCTCCACCACGAGCATCGCGCCTCCCTCGCCCGGCGCGAAACCGGCGGCGCGGGAGGTGAAGGGCAGGTACGCGGTGGCCGGGTCGGTGCCCGTGCTGAGCAGCCCGTTGCCGAGCTGGCAGCAGATCGCGTACGGGCAGAACGGGGCCTCGGTGCCGCCGACCAGCATGGCCGTGGCCCCCCGCCGGAGTTCGGAGCACGCCCCCGCCACGGCGTCCAGCCCGCCCGCCTCGTCGGCGACCAGCACGCCGGACGGGCCGCGCAGGCCGTTGCCGATCGAGATCTGGCCGGTGCAGGCCGCGTAGAACCAGGCGATCGACTGGTACGGGCCGACGTGCTCGGGACCGCTGTGCCACAGCCGTTCGATCTCCCGCTGGCCGAACTCGACCCCGCCCGAGTAGCCCGCGGTGATCACGCCGAACTCGAACGAGGGCACCTCGGCCGGGACGAGGGCGGCCTCCCGCAGCGCCATCGTGGCCGCCGCGAGCGCGAAGTGGGTGAACCGGTCGGTCTGCACCGCGATGCGCCCGTCGACCCACTCCTCCTGCTCGAACCCCCGCACCTCACCGCCGACGACCACCGGGTACGGGTTGGGCTCGAACCGGCTCAGCGTGCCGAGCGCGCGGTGCCCGTCGCGGATCGAGGGCCAGAACCGCTCGACCCCGAGCCCGCCCGGCGCCACCACGCCGAGCCCGGTGACGACGGCCGCCGGGCTCACGACCGCTCCGGGTGGGTGAGCACCACGGCGGACTGGAACCCGCCGAACCCGCTGCCCACCGACAGCACCGCCCGCAGGTCGCACTCCCGCGCGGTGTGCGGCACGTAGTCCAGGTCGCACTCGGGGTCGGGGGTGTCGAGGTTCGCCGTCGGCGGGACGACGCCGTGGGTGAGGGCCAGCACGCACGCCGCCAGTTCGATGGCGCCGATCGCGCCCAGCGAGTGGCCGATCATCGACTTGATGGAGCTGATCGGCACGGTGTGTGCCCGCTGCCCGAGCACCCGCTTGAACGCCGCCGTCTCGTGCCGGTCGTTCTGCCGGGTGCCCGAGCCGTGGGCGTTGACGTAGTCGACGTCGGCGGGCGCCACCCCGGCCTGGTGCAGGGCGAGGCGCGCGGCCTCGGCCATCTCCACGCCCTCGGTGGTCAGCCCGGTCATGTGGTGGGCGTTGCTGCGGGTGGCGAACCCCGGCACCTCGGCCAGCACGAGCGCGCCGCGCCTGCGGGCGTGCTCCCGGTCCTCCAGCACCAGCACGGCCGCGCCCTCGCCGAGCACGAACCCGTCCCGGTCGCGGTCGAACGGGCGCGCGGCGCGCCCGGCGTCGTCGTTGCGCACCGAGGTGGCCCGGATGGCGTCGAAGCAGGCCACCGTGATCGGCGAGATCGGCGACTCGGCCCCGCCCGCGACCACCACGTCGGCCCGGCCCTCCTCGATCAGGCGGGCGCCGTGGCCCACCGCGTCCAGCCCCGCCGTGCAGCCGGTGGACACCGTGCGCACCGGCCCTCGGGCGCCCACGGCGTCGGCCACCTCCGCGGCCAGACCCGCCGGCGACAGGGCGCGGTGCAGGAACCGGGAGGCGAGGCCCGCGTCGACCAGCCACCGCTCACCGGAGCCCGAGGTGGTCACGTAGTCGTGCTCCAGCAGCGTCGTGCCGCCGACCGCGGACCCCATGCTCACCCCGACCCGCCACGGGTCCGCCGCGTCGATCTCGGCCTGGGCCCACGCCTCGCGCGCGGCGACCACGGCGAACTGGACGTAGCGGTCCATCCGGTCGACCTCGGCCGCCACCAGCCCGGCGGCCTCCGGGTCGAAGTCGCACTCCGCCGCGATCCTGGACCGGAAGCCCCGCGCGGGGAACAGGGTGATCGGCCGGGTGGCGGTGCGCCCGGAGGTCATCAGCTCCCAGAAGGCCTTCACCCCGAGGCCTCCCGGTGCGACGACCCCCAGGCCGGTGACGGCCACCCGGCGCGTCACGGCGACCGCTCCGTGTCCACGTGGCCCAGGTCGGGCCGGGGCGCGAGCGGGCTGAGGTGGAACACCAGCCGCGCCGGGACCGCCCCGGTGTTGCGGACCCGGTGCCGCACCCCGATGGGCACCATCAGCGCCTGGTCCACCCCCAGCGGGTGCGGCGCGCCGTCGAGGTCGACCACCACCTCGCCCTCGATCCCGAACAGGAACTCCTCGGAGTACGGGTGGTAGTGCTCGTTGACCTGCTCCCCCGGCTCCAGCGCGACGACGCCGAGGAACCCGCTGGTCGCGCCGACGGTCGCCGGGCCGAGCAGCACCCGGATGTCGCCGCCCCTCGCCCGCATGGCCCCCACGTCCTCCGGGCGGACGATCCGGTGCAGCTGGCTGGTCATGCGACCGGCTCCACGACGCGGTCGGTCACCAGCGTCATCGGCCGTGCCAGCCGGACCAGCCCCGGTGGCGGGGCGGGCCAGTCGGCGGCGCCCTCCACCAGGTGCACGACCAGGTCGCGGCGGCGGAACACGGTGGCGCCGTGCGCGTCCGCCCTGCCCTGCTCGGCGAGCGCCCGCGCCACGTCGGCCCCCGTGCCGGGGGAGGCCCGGTACAGCACCGCGGACCTGGTCGCGTGCCGGGCGGGACCGCCGTGCGCGGCCACGACCCGCATCACCGACGTGGCGAGGAAGCGCCGCCTGCTGTCCTCATCGGACAGATCGCGGTCCTCGACGAGGTGCGGGCGCAGCCGCTCCTCCACCGCGCGGATCTGCGGCTGGCCCGCGAGGTGCCGGATCGCCTCGTGCGGCGGGCAGGTGATGTCGACGACCCGCACCACCGTGGGCCCCACCATGAACACCGAGGTGCGGTCCAGCAGCGGCCTGGCGGACCGGGGACGCCCCGGCGGCGGGCCGCTGTAGCCGCCCAGGATCTCGGCCACCGCGGCCTCGGAACCCGGTCGCACGGCGAACGTCAACGCGTAGCGGTTCACGACTCTCCTCCCACGAGCACCTGGTCGGCGTCCGGGCGGCATCCCGCCTGCGTGGTGAACCGGACGTGGTAGCGCAGCGATTCCCGCGCGGTCACGCACTCCATCAGCGGCGCGGCGAGGGCGCGGTGGTCCGCGCCGGCCTCCCACCGCAGGAAGTGCGCGTGGCTCGCCCACTCGCTGGTGATGACCCAGTCGCGGGGATCGGTGGCCGACTGGCACAGCTGGTCGCCCAGGTAACCGTCCACTTCGGCCACGTCGTGCCGGATTTTGGCGTAGGAGTCCAGGAATCGGGCCTCGGAACCGTCCCGGATCCGCAGCTTGAAGATCACTCGCAGGTGGCGTGGACCTCGCTCGACCCGAGTCGTGCGGTGCTCGTCCATCACTGCCATGGCGCCTCCTCGGTGGTCACGGGAACCAGGGCCGGACATCAGCTCAAGCACCGATGGTCGAGTCGCGGCAGCGGATCCGCAACCGGTGGAGGGCACGACGGCCGTTGTTCACCTGAAGGAGAGACCCTTGGGGCGAGCCGACCCGCGGGCTAGTCCGGGTAGGACGCGATCCGGCACGCCTTCCTGGCGACCGCGTGGGCCACGCCCTCGGCCACGAGGGAGTCGCGGCACGCGCGGGCGTCCGCGGCGGTGCCCGTCTTGGCGACCTTGCACGCCTTGAGCACCGCGGCGGTCGCGGGGTAGCCGTTCTCCATGACGTGGTCGATGCAGATGCCGGGATCCGCGTGCGCGGGGGTGGCGGTGAGCGAGGAGAGCGCTGCGGTGGCGAACACGGCGCTGGTCAGCACGGCGGCGCGCGACAGGGCGCGGAGGACCTCACGAGACATCGGATCGTCCCTTCCTGGACGCGCCGGGCGCGGTGCCGGTCGTCCGGCACGCCCCACCCCCGGCGCCGGTCCAGTGGACTCCCCGCGCCGCCACCGTCGCGCCGTTCCGGGACGTGAATCCTCCGACGGGGACGAAAACCACCCGACCGGGAGATGCTGATCACTGCGCTCCGTGGCGCCCGGATCTCCATCACTCCACAGTGGAGGAGAGATCCGCGGCCGACCGCCGACGCGCGTTCGCGCGCCCCGCGACCGGGGCGCGCGAACGGGTCGAACCGGGTCAGAACCTCAGGTCTCGCAGGTACTTGTAGCCGACCTCGGCCGTCACCAGGGCGTCCGCGGGCTGGTCGTTCTCCACGATGTACTCGTCAACGCGGTGGTGCCAGGTCTCGCGGAAGACGCGGGCGAAGTCGATCGTGCCCTTGCCGAGGTCGGCGAAACCACCGTCCGGCTTGCGGTCCTTCACGTGGTACTGGCGCACGCGCGGGAAGTTCTGCCGGAACACCTCCACCGGGTCGACCCCCGCCGTCACGACCCAGTACAGGTCGACCTCCAGGTGCACGTCCCTGCGCGACGTGCCCTTCGCGATCACGTCGATCGGGCGCCTGCCCTCCAGCACCTGGAACTCGTGCGCGTGGTTGTGGTAGCCCATCTTGAGCCCGGCCTTGCGCAGCACCTTCGACGCCGCGTCCAGGCGCTCGGTGAACGACACCCACTCGGCCAGCGTCGGGTAGTTCACGTACGGCACGTTGACGTAGGTGTTGCGCAGCGCCTTGGCGTCCGCCACCACCTTGTCCAGGTCGCCGTCGATGCCCACGTGCGCGGACGTCGCGGAGAGGCGGTACTTGCGCAGCAGCTTCGCGAACTCCTCCGCGGTGCGGCCGTACGTGCCCGCCAGCTCGACCTTGCGGTAGCCGATGTCGGCCAGCGCCTCCAGCACGGGCGCGGGGTCGTCGCCGATCACGCCGCGCAGCGTGTAGAGCTGGATGCTGATCGACTCGCGGGGCACGCGGCGGCCGTGCCACGCCCCGCCGGTGGCGGACGCGGTACCGGGCAGCGCCGCGGCGGCACCCACGGCCGCGGCCGCGCCGAGGGCGCCGAGAACTGCTCTTCTGGACGGGCTGTGCGTCATGGCGCGCTGTCCTCTCAGGATTCTTCTCGGGTGGAGAACGCGGCGTCGAAGGCCGCGGCGGGCGGGTCGAACACGAGCCCCCTGATGAACTTCACGGCCTCCTCGGCGCCGCGCAGCCGGTCCATCCCGGCGTCCTCCCACTCGACGGAGATGGGCCCGGTGTAGCCGATGGCGTTGAGCGCGCGGAACGACTGCTCCCACGGCACGTCGCCGTGGCCGGTGGACACGAAGTCCCAGCCGCGCCGGGGGTCGGCCCAGGCGAGGTGGGATCCGAGGCGGCCGTTGCGGCCGTCGAACCGCTTCTTCGTGTCCTTGCAGTCGACGTGGTAGATCCGGTCGGCGAAGTCGAGGATGAAGCCGACCGGGTCGAGGTCCTGCCACACGAAGTGCGACGGGTCCCAGTTCAGGCCGAACGCCGGGCGGTTGTCCAGCGCGTCGAGGGTCTTGCGGGTGGTCCAGTAGTCGTAGGCGATCTCGGACGGGTGGACCTCGTGGGCGAAGCGCACGCCGACCTCGTCGAACACGTCGAGGATCGGGTTCCACCGGTTCGCGAAGTCGGTGTAGCCGTCGTCGATGACGGCCTGCGACACCGGCGGGAACATCGCCACGTACTTCCAGATCTTCGACCCGGTGAAGCCGACGACGGTGTCCACGCCCAGCTTCGCCGCCGCGCGCGCGGTGTCGGCGATCTCGGCGGCGGCGCGCTGCCGCACGCCCTCGGGTTCGCCGTCGCCCCAGATGCGGGCGGGCAGGATGTTGCGGTGCCGCTCGTCGATCGGGTCGTCGCACACGGCCTGGCCGACGAGGTGGTTGGAGATCGCGAACACCGCGAGCCCGTGCGACTCCAGCTGCGCGAGCTTCGCGGGGACGTAGTCCGGTTCGGCCAGTGCCCGGTCGACCTCGAAGTGGTCGCCGGAGCAGGCGATCTCCAGCCCGTCGTAGCCCCACCCGGCGGCGAGCTTGCAGACCTCCTCGAACGGCAGGTCGGCCCACTGGCCCGTGAACAGGGTGACGGGTCGGCTCATCACAGCTCTCCTCTCGTGTGCGCCGCGGGTGTCCGCAGCCCCTGCAGTTCCAGCAGGAAGTCCTTGACCTCGGTCGCGGCGATCCGCTCGCGCGGTGCGACGCTCGTGTCCGAGCACAGCAGCACAGGTCCGTCCTCGGCGCTGTCCGGGAGGCGGCCGTGGCTGCCGCGCACGGGGGACGGGTCGAGCGGCACGACGCTCATCGCGTACCGCAGGCCCGCCTTCTTGCGCACGAGGTTCAGCCCGGCCTTGGCCTTCGCGAGCGGGTCGGCGGGGTTGAAGAACAGCTCGGCCGGGTCGTAGCCGGGTTTGCGGTGGATCTCCACGCCGCGCGCGAAGTCCGGCGCGCGGTCGTCGTCGAGCCAGTAGTAGTAGGTGAACCACGCGTCGGGCTCGGCGACGGCGACGAGTTCGCCGGAGCGCTCGTGGTCGAGGCCGAACCCGGCCTGCTCGGCGCGGTCCAGGACGCGGTCCACGCCGGGCAGCGCCTCGACGACGGCCCGCGCGCGCTCCAGGTCGGCGGGGTCGTCGACGTAGACGTGGGCGACCTGGTGGTCCGCGACGGCGAACGCCCGCGACGTCCACGGGTCCAGGTACTCCATGCCCGCCTGGGTGTAGACCTCCAGCAGGCCCTCGGCGCGCAGCGCCCGGTTCACGTCGACCGCGCGGCGGGCCTCGGTGATGCCGTACTCCGACAGGGCCACGACGGTGGCGCCCGCGCCGAGCGCGTCGACCAGCAGCGGCGCGATCTCCGCGTCCACCGCCCGCGCCGCTTCCCGCGCCTGCGGCGAGTTCGGGCCGAAGCGCTGGAGGTCGTAGTCCAGGTGCGGCACGTAGACCAGGAGCAGGTCCGGGCGCTGCTCGACCAGGATCTTGCGTGCGGCGCCGACGATCCAGCGGCTGGACGCGATGGACGCCGTGGGCCCCCAGTACTGGAAGAGCGGGAACTCCCCCAGCGCGGCCACGAGGTCGTCGTGCAGCTCGGGCGGCCGGACGTAGGCGTCGGGCGACTTGCGTCCGTCGGCGTGGTAGATCGGCCGGGGTGTGATCGTCACGTCGGTGGTCGCGCCCATCGCGTACCACCAGCAGACGTTGGCCGCGGTGTAGCCGGGGTGGGCGCGGCGCGCGGTCTCCCACAGCTTCTCCCCGCCCACCAGGCGGTTGTGCTGCCGCCACAGGTGGACCTCGCCGAGGTCGCGGAAGTACCAGCCGTTGCCGACGACCCCGTGCTCCGCCGGGGTGAGGCCGGTGAGGAACGTGGACTGGGCGCTGCACGTGACGGCGGGCAGCACGGTGCCCAGCTCCGCCCGCCACCCCAGGCGCGCGAGGTTCGGCATGTGGGGCAGCAGCGCCGGGGTCATCCCGACGACGTCGATCACGACGAGCGGCTTCACGGGCGGGCTCCTTCCTCGACGGCCAGGTCCCGAGGCGCGCTCTGCTCCGGGACCGCGGTGTCCAGCACCCCCAGGTGTTCGCGCGCCCAGCGCAGCTCGGCGGCGATGCCGCGCACCAGCCCGGTGTCGTCCTGGCCGACGGCGCCGGGCAGCACGCTCCACGTGTAGGTCTCGACCTCCACGTGCGGCAGCGGGCCGTGCGCGGCGAGCGCCCCCACGGCGTCGCGCAGCACCTCGGTGGTCGCCGACAGCGGCGCGGCGGGCCGCGCGTGCAGCGGGACGTGGAAGTGCACGCGCCACGGGTCGCGGCCGGGCAGCTCGTGGTGGGCCTGCGGCAGGTCGTCGGAGGCGAGCACCACTCCCCCGCTCAGCTCGCGGACCTGGTGCAGGTAGCGGGGTTCGGTGAACGCGGCCAGCGCGCGGCGGCCCTCGGGCGTGCCGGGGGCGGTGACCTCCAGCGCCGCCGACGCCTGCACCTTGACCACGCGCAGACCGGCGGCGTGGACCTCGGCGACGGCGGCGGCCGGGTCGGCGAAGGACACCGCGAGGTGGCAGGTGTCCAGGCAGATCCCGACGTGGTCGGGGTCGACCCGCCCGGCGAGCCGGGTCACCGCGTCGTGCACGGTGTCCAGGACGCAGCCGGGTTCGGGTTCGACGGCCAGCGCGATCGGCTTGCCGGTCCACGCGGCCTGCGCGCGCAGCACCCGCGCCAGGTCGTCGAGGGCGGCGAACGCGGCGGAGTCGTCGTCGGGCGTCCACGGGGTGCGCCAGCCCAGCGGCAGCGTGGAGATGGAGCCGCTCGCGGCGGCGTCGGGCAGCAGGTCGGCCAGCACGGTGGCGCAGTCGGTGGTGTAGCGCAGCCGCTCCGGGTCGGTCCAGCGCGGCCGGTACACCGAGTGCTTCACCACGGCGTCGTGGAAACCGCCGTAGGGGAAGGCGTTGAGGGTGCGGACCTCCAGGCCGCGCGCGTCGAGCTCGGCGCGCAGCCGCCGCCGGGACGCCTCGTCCTCGGCGAGGCCGCGGGCGACGTCGGCGGACAGCCACAGGCCGAGGCCGAGGTGGTCGGTGCCGAGCAGGCGGCGCACGGGCAGGGCGAAGCGGTCGAGCTGGGCCAGCACGCCGCGCAGGTCCTCGGCGGGGTGGACGTTGGTGCAGTAGGACAGGTCCATCACCGGTCACCGCCGCCGCGCAGCACGGAGTTGCCGGAGAACGTGTCCGGCGCGGCGCTGAAGCCGGGCAGGTCGTCGAGCAGCAGGCGTCCGCTCTGGCCGTAGAACTCGACCGGGTTGCGCCACAGCACGGTGTCCACGTCGGACTCGCTGAAGCCCGCCTCCAGCATCGCCAGGCCGGTCTTGTGCGTCTTGAGCGGGTCGGAGCGGCCCCAGTCGGCCGCGGAGTTCACCAGCACCCGCGCGGTGCCGTACTCCTTGAGGATCGCGACCATCCGGTGCTCGTCCATCTTGGTGTCCGGGTAGATGGAGAAGCCCATCCACGCGCCGGAGTCGGCGACCGCGCGCACGGTCGTCTCGTTCAGGTGGTCCACGGCGACCCGCTCCACCGGGAGGCCGGACTCCTTGACCAGGTCGAGGGTGCGGCGCGTGCCCGCGGCCTTGTCGCGGTGCGGGGTGTGCACCAGCGCGGGCAGCTCGTGCTCGACCGCGAGCTGGAGCTGGCGGGCGAACGCCTCGTCCTCCTCCGGCGTCATCGAGTCGAAGCCGATCTCGCCGACCGCGACGACGCCGTCCTTCTCCAGGTAGCGCGGCAGCACGTCCAGCACGGCCGTGCAGCGGGGGTCGTTGGCCTCCTTGGGGTTCAGCGCGATCGTGCAGTGGTGGCGGATGCCGAACTGGGCGGCGCGGAAGCGCTCCCAGCCGATGAGCGCGTCGAAGTAGTCGGTGAACGAGCCGACCGACGTGCGGGGCTGGCCCAGCCAGAACGCCGGTTCGACCAGCGCGCGCACCCCGGCGGCGTGCATGGCCTCGTAGTCGTCGGTCGTGCGGGACGTCATGTGGACGTGCGGGTCGAAGATGCGCACCCTCACTCACCCTTCCCGAGCAGTCGTGCGGCGTCGGCGGGCACGTCGCGGCCCGCGGCGGTGCGTTCGGCGGCGTAGTCGGCGACCATGCGCAGCAGCTCGTCGTCGGTGCGCCGCTCCAGCCCCGCCACCGCGGCCAGCGGCACGCCGGTGAACAGGCACTTGAGGACGCCGTGCCGCCACCCGTGGTCGTCGAGGTGGTCGGCGGCGAAAGGGCCGAGCGCGGCGGCGACGAGCCGGACGTCGTTGGTGCGCAACGCGTCGCGGACGATCTCCAGGCCCGCCGCGGGCGCCCGGTCGCCGACCAGGGCGAGGCCGCGCAGCACGCCGCGCCTCTCCGCGTCGTCGCCGTGCCGGTAGAGCGCGAGCAGTTCGGCGGACAGGGCGTCGTCGTCCAGGACGGTCGCGAGCGCGCCGAGGAGTTCGGCGCGGGCGGCGTCGTCGACGCCGCCGTGCACCAGTCCCCGCGGATCGTCGTCCGGCCGGGCTAGGTCGCGGCCGACCCGGCGGCCCACGGCCGGGAACAGCCTGCCCACCGCGGCGGGGTCGCGGCGCACCGCGCGCTGGGCGTCGGCGAGCCACGGGTGCCGGGGCTTCGCGGGCTCGTCCGGCATGGCCGCCGTGAGCGCCTCCAGCGCCCGGCGGGCCACGTCCGGGGCGGCGTGGCCGTGCCGCGGCAGTTCGACGGCCGCGACGCCGACGTAGCCGACCGCGGCCAGCGCGGCGAGGGTGCCGCGCAGGTCCAGGTCGCCCTCGCCGAACTCCAGGTGCTCGTGCACGCCGGGGAGCATGTCGTCGAGCTGCACGTTGACCAGCAGCGAACCCGCGCGGCGCACGCACGTGGCGGCGTCGTCGGGTTCCACGGCCACGCAGTGCCCCACGTCGAGCGTGACGCCGAACAGCGGCGGCGAGCCCAGTTCCTCGCGCAGCCGCAGCGCCTGGGTGAGGTGCTGCACGAACATCCCCGGCTCGGGTTCGAGGCCGAGGGTGACGCCCAGCGGTTCGGCGCCCTCCAGGACGGCGGCGACACCGGAGCGCATCCGCGCCCACGCCTGCTCCGCGGGCACGTCGTCCGGCTTGATGCCGGACCAGAACGACACGCAGTCGGCGTTCAGCTCCGCGGCGACGCGCACCGCCCGGAGCAGGAAGTCGACCCGGACCTCCTGCGACTCGCTGACCAGCGTCGGGTGGTGCTTGCGCCGCGGGTCGAGCAGGAACCGGGCGCCGGTCTCCACGACGCAGCGCAGACCCAGCCGGTCGAGCTTCGCGGCGACCTGGGAGACCCGCGCGGGCAGGTCGTCGGCGAACGGGTCGAGGTGGTGGTGGTCCAGGGTCAGCGCAACGGACGTGTACCCGAGGTCGGCGATGACGTCGAGCGCGTCGTCGAGGCGGTGGTTGGCGAAGCCGTTGGTGCCGTAGCCGAGGTGGAAGGTCATGTCGGGCTCACCCTCCGGCTCAGCAGGCGGGCCAGCGGCAGCGCCAGCGCGACGGCGGCGGCGCCCGCGACCGACCCGGCCCGCGCGGCGAGAGCCGACTGGAGCGGGACCATGCCGTGGATGCCCGCCTTGGTCGCGGTCCGCACGGACGCCGCGTCGGGCGTCCTCACGGCGTTGAGCTGGGCTCGGCCGACGGTGGCGGCGTAGCCCGCCGCGGCGGCGAGCCCGGCGAGGCGGTGCCGCCAGGACGCCGACGGTCCGGCGACGGCGGCCAGGGCGCTGAGCGCCGTGCCGCCGAGGACCGCGCGGGCCACCGGGGCCGACGTGCCGTGCACCTCGCCGCGCGACAGCGCCGTCACGCCGAGGGTGTGCCCGGCCACGGCCGCCGCGGCGGGCAGCGCGCCCCTCGCCCCGGCGGCACCGGCGCCGAGCAGGACGTCCAGCGCCCGGCAGGCGGCCATGCCGACCGGGCCGGCCGGGGTCGACTTCAGCACGGTGTCGTAGGACCAGACGGCCAGCGCGAGCGGCACGGCGACGCGCAGCGAGTCCCGGCCGCCCGCCCACGCCGCGATCCCGAGACCGGTGGCGCTGAGCCCGGCGGCGACGGCGAGCGCGCGGTTCGGCGAGATCCGGCCCGACGGCACCGGCCGCTCCGGGCGTTCCACGGCGTCGAGGTCGCGGTCGGCCCAGTCGTTGAGCGCCATGCCGGACCAGTACAGCGCCACCGACGCGAGCGGCAGCAGCGCGCGACGGCCGCGCAGCGGGTTCCCGGACGCCGCCGCCCCGGCGACCGCGTCCCCCAGGACGGTGAGCGCGGCGGGCGCGCGCACGAGTTCGACGTAGGCCCTCACGCGCCGTGCCTCCCCAGCTCGCGGGCCCACGCGTGGAGTTCGCGGGTCTGCTCGGCGAAGCGGTGCTCGTCGTGGCCGAGCGGGTCCTTGAAGAAGAACGCCAGCGCTCCCAGCGCACCCGACTGGCCGTCCGCGTGCGCGGCGGCCACGAGGCGGGCCAGGTCGAGCACGAGCGGCGCGGCCAGCGAGGAGTCCAGGCCGGTCCAGGTGAACTGGAGGCTCATCCGCGCGCCGAGGAAGCCCTCGAACGACACGTGGTCCCACGCGGTCTTCTGCTCCCCCAGGTCGGGGACGTTGTCGATGTGCAGCGGCGAGGTCACGGGCTCGCCGAGCAGCGCGGCCAGGCCGCGGGCCTTGGTCTCCAGCTTGCTGGCGGCGTGCTCGGCGTCCTCCAGGGTCGCCCCGTCGCCGCCGCCGAGCAGGTTGGTGCCCGACCAGGAGCGCACGCGCAGGCCCCGCGCGGTGAACATCGGCGCGAGGACGGTGCGCAGCAGCGTCTCGCCGGTCTTGCCGTCGCGGCCCGCGTAGGGCAGGCCGAGGTCCACGGCGAGCTGGTGCAGCGCGGGCAGCGCGACGCCCGCGGACGGGGTGAAGTCGACGAACGGGCAGCCCGCGCGCAGCGCCGCGTACGCGGCCAGCGAGCTGGGCGGCAGGACGGCGCGCTCCGGGTCGGCCAGCGCGGCCTCCAGCAGCGCGAGGTCGTCGTGCTCGGGCAGGTGCGGCACGGGCGGTTCGGTGGAGGACACGTTGACCACGACGACGCGCGCCAGGTCGTGCCGCTCCCGGAACGACACCAGGTCCGCGGTGAGGCGCTCGGCCGCGTCGGCCTGCGCGCCGCGGTGGGTGGCCGGGTGGTAGCCCTCGCGGACCTCCGCGTCGGTCGCGCGCAGGCCGTCGGCCAGCGACGGCAGCAGGTGGTGCGGCAGCACGCCCGCGTGGGCGAGCTGCTCGGCGCGCTTCTCCAGGGACGTCGTCACCACGTCGTGGCCGCCGACGACCAGGTCGTCCCACGACGGCAGGTCGACCTCCGCCAGTTCCGGTCTCGCGGTGACGCACCCGGTGGGCGGCGCGAGTCCGGCCCGCAGCGCGAGCAGCCCGCTCACGGCGGTGGTCGCCACCGATCCGCGTGCCCCGATCAGCCACAGCCCGGTCCGCTGGTCCGTCATCACGACCGCCCTTCTCGCAGGGGAAAGCTGGGTGGTGCCGGGTCGGGCGGGCGCGGGTCACCGCGCCCGCCCGACCCGTGTGGGAACTACTCCCGGCGCAGCGGCGCCGGAGCGCCGTCGAGCTGGGCGATCACCGCGTCGGTGTCGCGGACGAGCACGGCGCGCACGCCCGCGTCCGGGACACCGGCGGCCAGGGTGCGGAACGCCTTCAGCTCCTTGACCGCCTTGGCGTCCTTGCCCTCCGCCTCCAACTTGCGCGCCTTGGCCAGCTGCTTGGTCAGCTGGTCGTAGGACGCCTTCGAGAGCCGGTTGGTCGCCTTGAACCGGTCGAGGAGCTGGGACACGTCCCGCAGCGACGTGCTGACCGCGAACGGCACCGTCCTGGTGGTGGCGTTGCCCGCGACGTCGGTCGCGACGACCTTCAGCTCGTGCACGCCGAGCGCCAGCTCGTGCAGCGGCAGCGCCGTGCCCGAGGTCAGCGCCCGCTGGCCGACGGTCGCGGAGACCGCGCGGACGCCGGAGGTGGCGTCACCGGCCTCCCACGACACGACCACGTCGGTCGCGTCGCCGTAGACCCGGCCGTTCGCCACGCCCGCGACGAGCAGCGTGGGTGCCGTGCCGTCGATCTCGATCGTCGCCGCGCGGTCGACCTCGGTGTTGCCCGCGGTGTCGACCGACCGGTGCAGCAGGGTGTGGGTGCCGTCGCCGGACACCGCCACCGGCCGCAGGTAGGCCGTCCACGGCCCGCCGTCGAGGCTCCACTCGGTGCGGGCCACCCCGGAGGCCGGGTCGGCCGCGGTCAGGACCACGGACACGGCTCCGCTGTGCCAGCCGCTCTCGCCGGGTGCGGCGAAGGTGGCGGTGGTGACCGGGGCGGTGCCGTCGATCTTGACGTCCAGCGCCTTGACCTGCTCGACGTTGCCCGAGGTGTCGGTGGAGCGGTACTCCACCCGGTGGGCGCCGTCGCCGGTCACGACGATCGGCTCGGTGTAGGCGGTCCAGTCACCGCCGTCGAGCCGGTACTCGGTGCGCGCGACACCACCCGCGTCGGTGGCCGCCAGCTCCACCGACACCGGGGCCGCCGTGTACCAACCCGACTCGCCGGGAGCGGTGCTGGTGCTGGCGGTGGTCTCCGGCGCCACCACGTCGAGGTCCTTGACGCGCACGTTGCGGAACCGCACGTCGTCGGAGTCGCCGTGGTTCTGGAGGCCGATGTAGCCGCGGGTGAGGTCGCGGGCGGGGTCGGTGCTGGTGTAGTCGTTGATCAGCACCCCGTTCAGCAGCACCTGGATGCGCTGGCCGGTGACCACGATCTCGTAGGCGTTCCACTGGCCCGCGGGCTTGAGCGCCGCGTCGCGCGCCGCGATGTCGGCCGCCTTGAAGGTGTAGATCGCACCGGTCGTGCGGTCCACGGCGTCGGTCGGGTCGATCTGGATCTCGTAGCCCTGGTTCACCGCGACCCACGGGTCGTTGCCGGGATCGGGGAACCCGATGAAGACACCGGAGTTGTCGTCACCGGCGAGCTTCCAGTCGAGCTTGAGGCTGTAGGAGCCCAGCTCGGCCTCGTGCCACAGCAGACCCATGCCGCCCTCGGAGCGGATGGAGCAGTCGGGCTGGTGCGCGAAGCGACCCGGACCCGCCTGGTTCCACGACTCCAGGCTGGCGGCCGTGCCGTCGTAGAGGCTGCGGTAGCCCTCCTCGGGCGCGACCGGCGTGCACGAGGCGGCCTGGTCCGTGCTGAAGGTGAACGAGTCCACGTCGAACAGCGAACCCGCGCCGCCCTTGAACACGAAGTACATCTCGTGCGTGCCACCGGGGTCGGTGATCGGGGTCGGGTCGAGGTCGACGTAGTTGTCCCAGCCGCCGGTGTTGGCCACGTACACCGACTGCACCAGCGGGCCGTCCGGCGCGTCGAGCCGGACCTCCAGCGTGCCGCCGGAGCCGCCCGACGAGACGCGGTAGCCGATCCCGGTCACCCCGACGAGGTTCACCGGGTTGAACTTGATCCAGTCGCCGTTCTCGATCTCGCCGACCCTCTTCTTGCCCTCGGCGGTGTCGCGTTCCAGCGCCCGCGCGCCCTGCGCGCCGGTGTAGAACTCGGCCTGCTTGTGCTTGGGCTGGAGCACGGCCTCGTCGGACCCGGTCAGCGCCGGGGCGCCCGGCGCGCCGTTGTCGGTGTAGGTCGCGTTGATGACGCCGAAGACGTTGGCGTCCGCGCCGTGGCCGCCGTCGGCCGGGGTCGGGATGCTGCCCTCGCAGCCGGTGGCCCGGCTGAGGGGGTGGCCGTGGCTGTCGTGGCCGAGGATGTACTCCACGACCACCTTGGAGCAGTCGATCGGCTGGTCCTCGGGGTCGGTGACCGTCACGGAGAACGGCACCTGGTCGCCGAAGCTGAACACCGAGCCGTCGAGCGGGGCGTTGAGCGTGACCACCGGGGCGGTGTTGCCGACGTTGATCACGACGGTGGCCGCGCCGGTGAGGCCGGTCGGGTCGGTCACCGACAGCTTCGCGTTGTACCGGCCGACGGTGGTGTAGGTGTGGCTCACCGGTCCGGCCTGCGTGGAGTCGGTGGTGCCGTCACCGTCGAAGTCCCACGCCCAGTTCAGCTCGGGCCCGTCCTCGTCGGTGGTGCCGGTCGGGTCGAAGTTCACCGTCAGCGGCGCCGGGCCCGACGTCTTGTCGGCCGCCAGCTTCGCCACGGGCGTGTGGTTGCCCTGCGTGTAGTCGATCCGGTAGACCGCCGAGTCCGGCGCGCCGCCGAAGTAGCCGCTGCCGTAGTCCAGGACGTAGAGCGAGCCGTCCGGCCCGAACTCCAGGTTCATCGGCCTGGTCAGGGTCATCGAGTCGAAGAACGGGGTGATCGCGCCGCGTTCACCGTTCGGGCCGACGTCGATGGTCTTGATCCAGCCGCGGTCCCACTCGTAGGCGAAGTTCTTGCCGTCGAAGAACTCCGGGAACTTCGTCACGAAGTCCAGGTCCGGGTCGTAGTCGTAGGTCGGCCCGCCCATGGGGGACTCGCCGCCGGTGCCGAACTCGGGCACGGACCCGCCGTCGTAGGGGATCCACGCCGCCTTGGCGGGCGGCAGGTCCACCAGACCGGTGTTGTGCGGGCTGTCGTTGCGCGGCGCCGCGCAGTCGAACTTCTCCCCCGAGGTGCCGGTGGCGAAGTCGTAGTCGTTGTACGCCAGGTTGTCGCCGACGCACAGCGGCCAGCCGTAGTTGCCCGGCTCCTTGATCAGGTTGAACTCGACGGTGCCGCCCGGACCGCGGTTCGGGTTGGCCGACCCGGCGTCGGGACCGTAGTCGCCGAGGTGGATCCAGCCGGTCTTCTTGTCCACGGCGAACCGGAACGGGTTGCGGAAGCCCATCGCGTAGATCTCGGGACGGGTCTTGTCGGTGCCCGGCGCGAACAGGTTGCCCGCGGGGACGGTGTACGAGCCGTCGGCGGCGACCTTGATGCGCACGATCTTGCCGCGCAGGTCGTTGGTGTTGGCCGAGGAGCGGCGGGCGTCGAACGCCGGGTTGCGGTCGGCGCGCTCGTCGATCGGCGAGTAGCCGTCCGAGGCGAACGGGTTGGTGTCGTCGCCCGTGGACAGCAGCAGGTTGCCCTGGGCGTCGAAGTCGATCTCACCGCCCGCGTGGCAGCACAGACCCCGGTCGGCGGGGACCTGGATGATCTTCTGCTCGCTCGCGAGGTTCAGCGTGCCGTCGTCCGACAGCGTGAACCGGGAGAGCTGGTTGTAGCCCTTGAAGCGCGCGAAGTCCGCCGCGGTGCCGTTCTCCGGCGCGTCACCGGCCGGGGTGTCCAGCGGTGGCGCGTAGTAGAGGTAGACCCACTTGTTCGTGGCGAAGTCCGCGTCGACGGCGATGCCCTGGAGACCGTCCTCGTCGTGGTTGTAGACGGGGATCTGCCCGGCGAGCGACGTCGTCGCCTCCGGGGTGGTCAGCCACACGCGACCGTCGCGGGAGGTGTGCAGCACCCGGCGGTCGGGCAGGACGGCGAGCGCGATCGGCTCACCGGTCTTCTCCTCGCCCAGCGCCAGGGTGATCTGGTCGAAGTCCGCGTCGGTCGGCGGCTCGTTCGGCGTCGTGCCGCCCGGCTCGCAGTCGCCCGCCGCGGAACCCGCCGCGTACTTGATGCCGCCCAGCAGGTGCTGCCGGAACGCCGCGTCCGCGTAGGACTCCTTGGTGTGGCCCATGCCGGTGTACCAGGAGCGGCCCTCGCCCTGCGGGTGGCACCACACGATCGGGTGATCACCGGACGGGTCGGTCGGCGTGTAGCTGGTCTCGTCCAGCGCGGCGAGCACGTGCACGTCGTCGCGCGGGTTGCTCTGGTAGCTGTACCACTCGTCGGTGCGCGTCCACTTGTCCGGCAGGTGCGACGTGGAGCCGTGGTCGTGGTCCTCGACGAGCACGTCGGCTTCCTGGATGGCCGGGTGGGACTTGAAGTAGGAGCCCACCAGCTCGCCGTACCAGGGCCAGGAGTACTCGGTGTCCGCGGCGGCGTGGACGCCCGCGTAGCCGCCACCGTCCTGGATGAACCGCTCGAACGCGCCCTGCTGCTCGTCGTTCAGCACGTCACCGGTCGTCGACAGCCACACGACGGCGTCGAACCGGTCGAGGTTGGCGTCGGTGAACGCGCCCGCGTCCTCCGTGGCCTCCACGGAGAACTGGTTGGCAGCCCCGAGCGCCTGGATGGCGGCGATCCCGTCCGGGATGGAGTCGTGCCGGAAGCCCGCGGTCTTGGAGAACACCAGGACGTGTTCACCGTCCGGGTGGGCCGCGGCGGGCGCGGCGATGCCGACGAGACCGGCCCCCACGCCGGTCAGCAGGGCCAGGGCGGCGGCGCCGAGGCGCTTCGCCGGTGCACGTAGGTTCGGGGTTGGTGTCCGCAACTGCGGGCCGTGATCGACGCTTCTCTTACCAGGCACGGGTACTCTCTCCTCGTTCTCACGCAACTGGGGACCGCGGAAGGCTGGGAGACCTCCTCTCGTGTCGCGGCGCCGGCCAGGCCCGTCCGCCGGGCCGGCGCCGCTCTCACCGGGCGTCGTGGGTCGTGCCGCCTAGCGGGGGACGCTCTGCCAGCTCTCGGCCGTGGCGCTGTCCTCCACCGCCGCGAGCACCCGCTGGACCTGGAGCCCGTCGGCGAAGCTCGGCGTCGGGTCGGTCCCGGCGGCGATGGCGCCCACCAGGTCGACGACCTCGTGGACGAACGTGTGCTCGTAGCCGAGCAGGTGGCCGGGCGGCCACCACGCGCCGACGTAGGGGTGGTCGGCCTCGGTGACGAGCACCCGGCGGAACCCGGCCTCGGAGCCGGGGGCGTCCCCGTCGAAGAACTGGAGCTCGTTCATGGACTCGAAGTCGAAGGCCAGGCTGCCGCGCGAGCCGTTGACCTCCAGCCGCATCGCGTTCTTCCGGCCCAGCGCGTAGCGGGTGGCCTCGAAGCTGCCGACCGCGCCGCCGGTGAAGCGGGCCAGGAACAGCGCCGCGTCGTCCACCGTGACCTCGCCCGTGCCGCCCGCGCCGTCCGGCCGCGACGTCGTGAACGTCTCGGTCAGCGCGGACACGCCGGTGATGGTGAGGCCGGTGACGAACTGCGCCGCGTCCACGATGTGCGCGCCGAGGTCGCCCAGCGCGCCGGAGCCCGCCTTCTCCTTGGTCAGCCGCCACGTCATCGGCGAGTCCGGGTCGGACAGCCAGTCCTGGAGGTACACGGCGCGGACGTGCCGCACCTCGCCGATGCGGCCCTCGGCGACGAGCTTGCGGGCCAGTGCCAGCGCGGGCACCCGGCGGTAGTTGAACGCCACCATCGACCGCACGCCGCGGGCGGCGGCGGCCTGCGCGGCGGCGGCCATCTTCTCCGCTTCCGCGACCGAGTTGGCCAGCGGCTTCTCGCACAGCACGTGCTTGCCCGCCTCCAGCGCGGCCACGGCGATGTCGCAGTGCGAGTCACCGGGCGTGCAGATGTCGACCACCTGCACGTCGTCGCGTCGGATCAGGGCTGCCCAGTCGGTCTCGACCGCGGCCCAGCCGTACTTGTCCGCCGCTTCCCTGGTGCGGCCCGCGTCCCGTCCGCCCAGCGCCGCGAGCTTCGGCACCAGCGGCAGGTCGAAGAAGCGGTGCGCGTTGCGCCAGGCCTGCGAGTGCACCGCGCCCATGAACGCGTGCCCCACCATCCCGACGCCGATCTCCCCGCGGTTGTCGTTCATCCGTCTCGGCCCTTCGTCGATCCTGCGTCCACCTCGATCCGGCGGGGCGGTCCCGGCGTCGCCGCGCTGCGACGCCGGGACCCCCCGGTCAGGAGTCGAAGCCGACGTCCAGGTAGGAGTCCACGTTCTCCTTGCTCACGACGGCGGAGTAGGTCGTGATGAGCGCCGGGATCTCGTGCTCGGCGAGGTCGCCGATGCCCTTGGCCTGCCCGAGGAGGCGGGCCAGCGCGATGGCGGACGAGGCCATGGACGGGCTGTAGAGCACCGTCGCCTTGACCACGCCGCTGTCGGCCTTGATCAGGTCCATCATGTTCCGCGACCCGGCGCCGCCGACCATGATGAACTCCTTGCGGCCCGCGCCCTCGATCGCCGCCAGGACGCCGATGCCCTGGTCGTCGTCGTGGTTCCACAGCGCGTCGAGCTTGCTCGCGCCCTGGAGCAGGTTCGCGGTCTGCTGCTCGCCGGACTCCGGGGTGAACTGGGCGGCCACCCGTGGGCCGACGGAGAAGCCCGCGCGGGCCAGCGCGTCCTTGAAGCCCTGGCTGCGCTCCTGCGTCAGCGGCAGCGAGTCGATCCCGGCGACCTCGCCGATGATCGGGCTGGAGATGTTCTTCGCCTTCATCTGGCCCGCGATGTAGTTGCCCGCGTTGACGCCCATGCGGTAGTTGTCCCCGCCGATCCACGCCCGGTAGGCCAGCGGCGTGTCGAAGATCCGGTCCACGTTGACGACCGGGATGCCCGCCTCGGTGGCCTGCCTGCCGACCTCGGTCAGCGCCTTGCCGTCGAAGGGCAGGATCACCAGCACGTCGACCTTGTCGTTGATCAGCGTCTCGACCTGGCCGATCTGCTGGTTGACGTCGTTGGTGCCCTCGGTGGCCTTCAGCGTCACGTCGGAGAACCGCCCGGCCTGCGCGCGGGCGTTCTTCGTCATGGCCGCCATCCAGCCGTGGTCGGCGGCGGGCGCGGAGAAGCCGATGGTGACGGCCTTGCCGGGCTGGCTGTTCTCCCCCGAGCCCCCGGCCACCGCGGCGTTGGAGGCCGCCGCGTTCGGCGACTCGTTGGACGTGCAGCCCGCGAGGACGGCGGTGGCGCCGAGCGCGGTGGTGCCCCACAGGAAGCGGCGACGGTCGAGTGATGGCATGGCGAACTCCAGCGGTGTGGGTTGTGGGCCTGGCGGAGGGACAGCGGGTGGAACGTGAGCGGACCGGACGAACGCGGCCGGGTTCGCCGTCAGGTTTTCCGGACGCGGCGGCGCAGCCTGGTGCTCTGCAGCAGCACGGCGGCGACGATGATCACGCCCTTGGCGATGTTCTGGATGTCGGTGTCGAGGTTGTTCTGGGTGAAGATGCTGTTCAGCACCGTGAAGATCAGGACGCCGACGAGGGTGCCGATGAGGCTGCCCCGGCCGCCGGTGAGCAGCGTGCCGCCGATGACGACGGCGGCGATGGCGTCCAGTTCGTAGAACAGGCCGTTGGTGGAGGCACCGGACGTGGTGCGGGCGACGACCATGATCGCGGCGATGCCGCAGCACAGGCCCGCGATGCCGTACACCAGCGCGGTGTGCCGCTTCACGTCGATTCCCGCGAGGCGGGCGGCCTCGGCGTTGCCGCCGACGGCGAAGGTGCGGCGGCCGAACGTGGTCCGGTTGAGCAGCACCCAGCCGACCGCGAAGACCAGCGCGAGCATCCAGATCAGCACCGGGATGCCGAGGAAGTCGCCGCGGAAGAACGTGGTGAAGCCGGTCTCGGACACGACCTGCGTGCGCCGCCCGGACAGCCGCTCGGCCAGGCCGCGCGCCGAGGCGTACATGGCGAGGGTGGCGATGAACGGCACGATCTTGCCGTAGGAGATCAGCACCCCGTTGACCAGACCGCAGCCCAGGCCGACCAGCAGCCCGCACAGCACCATCACCACGGGCCCGTAGGCCTGCGTCGCGAGGGTGGTCATCCACACGCTGCTCAACGCCACGATCGACCCGACGGACAGGTCGATGCCGCCGCTGATGATCACGAACGTCATGCCGACGCTCACCACGCCGATGGCCGCGGCGAGCCGCAGCATCGTGGAGATGTTGGCCTCCGTCAGGAAGCCGTCCGGGCGGGTGATGTAGCCGACCAGGCACAGCACGACCAGCACGCCCACGAGGCCTGCGAGGCGCACGTCCACGGTGAACCCGCGGCGCGGGCGCTCCCGGCCCGGCGGGGGCGTGGTCTGGCCTTCTGCTCCGGTGGCGAGCACCGGGGTCGAGGACTTGCTGGTCACGACGATGCCTCCTCTGCGACGCCCGCGAGCTCGGTCGCGGCGCTGCCTTCCATCACGATGTCGAGCACGGCCGCCTCGGTCAGCTCGGCGGCCGGTCGGTCGGCGAGCACCACGCCCTCGCGCAGCACGAGGACCCGGTCGGCGAGGCCGAGCACCTCGGGGACCTCGCTGGACACCAGGACCACGGCCACCCCGTCGGCGGCCAGTTCGTGCACGAGCCGGTACAGCTCGGCCCGCGCGCCGACGTCGACGCCGCGGGTGGGTTCGTCGAGCAGCAGGACCCGGCAGCCGCGCACCAGCCAGCGCGCGACGACGGCCTTCTGCTGGTTGCCGCCGGAGAACGTGCCCACCAGGCGGCGGGGGTCGGCGGGCCTCAGCTCCAGCTTCTCCAGCACCGCGCGCGAGTCCTTCATCTCCCGCGCCCGGTCGGTGAACCCGGCGGTGCTGTAGGCGCCGAGGCTCGCCAGCGTCACGTTGTGCGCGACGGGCAGCTCCAGCAGCAGGGCCTGGCTCTTGCGCTCCTCGGGGGCCAGCCCGATGCCCGCCTTCACGGCGGCGGAGACGCTGCCCGGCTTGAGCCGCTGCCCGTTGACGGTCACGGTGCCGGCGTCGGCCTTGCGGGCCCCGAACACGGTCTCCAGGATCTCGCTGCGCCCGGCGCCGACGAGACCGGCGATGCCGAGCACCTCCCCGGCGTGGACGGTGAAGCTGACGTCGGCGAACTCCCCCGCCCTGGTCAGCCCCTCGACCTTGAGCACCTCGACCCGCTCGTCGGCCGTGGACTCCTCGCGCACCGGGAACACCGTGCGGACCTGGCGGCCCGACATGAGGTTCACCAGGTCGGAGGTCGGCGTGTCGGCGGGGAGCCCGGAGGCGACGGTGCGGCCGTCCTTCAGGACGGTGACGCGGCTGCCGATGCGGCGGATCTCCTCCAGCCTGTGGGAGATGTAGACGACGGACACGCCGTCGGCGGCCAGTTCGCCGACGATGCGGAACAGGTTGTCCACCTCGTCGGAGGCCAGCGCGGCGGTCGGCTCGTCCATCACGATGAGCCGCGCGTCGTGGGCCAGCGCCCGCGCCATCGACACGAGCTGCTGGCCCGCGGCCGACAGCAGCCCGACCTCCCGCTCCGGCGGGATCTCCGCGTGGCCGAGCCTGCGCATCAGCGCGGCGGCCTCGGCGTTCGCGGCGCCCCGGCGGCTGAACCCGAAGCGGGCCTTCTCGTGCCCGAGGAACACGTTCTCCGCGACCGAGAGCCCCGGCACGAGGTCCAGCTCCTGGTACATCGTCGCGACCCCGAGCCGCAGCGCCGCCACCGGGGACGACAGCGTCGCGGGCTCGCCCCGCCACAGGATCTCGCCGTGGTCGGGCCGGTGCGCCCCCGCGAGGACCTTGATCAGGGTGGACTTGCCCGCGCCGTTCTGGCCGAGCAGGCAGTGCACCTCGCCCGGCAGCACGCTCAGCTCGACGCCGTCGAGCGCCCGGACACCGGGGAACTCCTTCACGATGCCGGTCATCCTCAGCAGCGGCTGCCCGAGGTCGTGCCCGGTGTCATCCGGCGAGACGCTCATGGGGCCACCATTCCTTCCGTGCTCTCCACGTGGTCCTCCATCGTCACGACGGTCGGGTCGTCCAGCACGCGGCCCAGCGCGTGCACCGCGCCGCCCGTGGACGGGGCCCGGAAACCCAGCCGGGACGCGACGACCGTCGCGCCACCGGCGCCTTCGGCGAGGACGCGGGAAGCGACCTCGGAGCGGACCGGCTCGACCAGCCACTCGGACAGGGCGGCGAAGTAGCCGCCCAGCACCACGGCGGCCGGGTTGAACAGGTTGACCAGCACCGCGACGCCCGCGCCGAGCGCGGTGCCGATCTGGTGCAGGGCGTCGAGGGTGCGCCGGTCACCGGTCTCGGCGCGTGCCCTGACCAGCGCCATCCGGGCGTCCGGGTCGAGCGCCGGGTCGCGGACCGGGTCGTCGGGGCTGGCGCAGGCGTGCAGCAGCGCGCCGAGGCCGACCTGCGTCTCCCAGCAGCCGCGCCGCCCGCAGGAGCACCACGGGCCCAGCGGGTCGAGCATCATGTGGCCGACCTCGCCCGCGTAGCCGAGGTGGCCGCGCACGAGTTCGCCGCGCGAGACGGCGCCCGCGCCGACGCCGTGGTCGCCGGTCAGGTAGACGAAGTCGTCGAGGCCCGCCGCCGCGCCACCGGCCTGCTGCTCGGCGACGGCGGCGAGGTTGGCGTCGTTGTCGGCGCCGAAGAAGTCCAGGGCGAGCCCGGTGCGCGCGGCCAGTCCGTCGCGCAGCGCGACCTCGCGCCACCGCAGCCGAGGGGCGAACCGCACCACCGCGCCGTCGGTGTCCACCAGCCCCGGCACGGCGGCCGTGGCCCCGACGACCCAGCCACCGCGCGCCCGCACGTCGTCGACCACGCCGGTCAGCACGTCCGCGAGCAGGTCGAGCACGCGTTCGGGACCGGAGCCGGGCACGTCGCACGCGACCTGCCTGCGCAGCAGCACCTCGCCGGTGAGGTCGACGACCGTCGCGCCCACGTGCTCGACGTGCAGGTCCAGCCCGACGCCGCAGGCCGACGCGGGCCGGAGTTCCACCAGCTCACCGGGTCTGCCCTGCCCGCCCGCCGTGGTGCCCGCCGCGCGGACGAGACCGCGCTGCCCCAGGTCGCCGACGAGGGAGGAGATGGTCGCCTTGGAGAGCCCGGAGTGCACCGCGAGCTGCGCGCGGGAGACCTGGCCGTGCTCGCGGAGCGTCCGCACGAGGAGAGCCAGGTTCGCTCGACGCAGACCCGTTCGGTCTGTCGAGCCCGGGTGACGCAGCACGAACACTCCACTTCGTTGAGGAGCCGATCAAAAGTCGGTGTCTCAGCTCACAAAAGAGCCTGAACTACCACCCATATCGGACGCAATAGGCCGTTCAGAGCAAGAAGTAGGGGTGACTTTTGCTTTTTTTGTACAAAAGTGGGTTGGAAAGACACGAAACTTGATGGAGATGCGGCGTTCACGAAGGGTGGATCGGGCTTGTGGCGGTGAATGGTGACAACGTTGTCAGGGAAGCGGCTTTTGTCGGAGTGGTGTGGGTGGCGCCGATGGGCGGGCAGCGGGCAGCGGGCAGCGGGCAGCGGGCAGCGGGCAGCGGGCAGCGGGCAGCGGGCAGCGGGCAGCGGGCAGCGGGCAGCGGGCAGCGGGCAGCGGGCAGCGGGCA